>JAHECQ010000040.1 GCA_024641625.1 Acidimicrobiales bacterium
GATACGGGCCAGATTCCGAACAAGCTCGAGATCTTCGATGCCGACAGCATGGAGCCGATCGGGAGCGTCGAGTTCGCATCGACCGGCACCCTGGACATCGCCATCATGCCCCAGGCAGGAGCACTCGTGGCCACCACCTGGTTCGACGGTGTTTCAGTCTTCGATCTTGCATCAGGCGAGAAGGTCACGACGCTGGACGAGGTGGGCGACCAGGCCCGGTCGCCGAGTTTCAGCCCGAATGGGAAACGCCTGGCGATCGTCGATCGCAACGGAAGGCCGAGTGTCTGGAACACCGATGACTGGACTCTCGAAACAGCGGGGTTCGACAACCTCGACGAGCCACTCGTTGCCCTGCGCTATCGGCCGGGTGGCCAGGAGCTCGTGACCCTTGATCGAGATGGACAGATCGCGATTCGAGACGCCCAGACCTACGAGCTCATCCGAACCTTCGCCACCACGTCGAAACTCGACAGCCCGGACGGACTCTTCGCCTTCGATGAAACCGGCCGGTTCCTGCTCGCCGTGGCCGGTCCTTCGGTGACGCTGTGGGACGTTGAAGCGGGCGAGCAGATCGGCCGCCCCTTTCCGAACGACGAGGCGAATGTCGTGGCCATCCAGGATGGCCCGGATGCCCCTCGGCTCGTCACCGCCGAGGGAAACTCGAGGCTCATCTGGGATCTTCAGGTGGACAACTGGTTCGACCTCGCCTGTCGCCTCGCCGGGCGGAACATGACACTCGATGAGTGGGAGCAGTACGGCCCGAGCGAGCCCTACGAGGCTACCTGCCCCCTGCGGCCCGAAGCCGACGACGGGTGATCGGGGTCGGTGGCCTGCGGCGTCTGAAACAAGTTTGAAATGCCTCTGCTTCATCGTCTGAAGCTGTCCATCAGGACAACCCGACTCGGTTGGCAACACTGGGCGGGTCCGAGACGAACAAGGAGCGTTCGGATGAAGCGCAAAGCAACGATGATTGTGGCCCTGCTGATGGTGGTGGCTTCCCTGGGACTGGCGATGCCGGCGTCGGCGTCAGCGTCGAACAAGGGTGGAACCCAGCAGATTGGTGGTGAGGCCATACCCGTCGACACGTGCAACGGGCTGTCCAGTTTGTTCACCTTCGAGATGACCGGCAGTCTGGTGGGCTGTTGGTACACCAACGGCTATGAGGTGGTGCAGAACACGCGGAGTGGCGTCTACCAGGAGCGAGGGACCGAAACGTTCGTGGGCTGTCTGGTCGAGGACGGGGTCGAGGTGGCTTGCGGCTCGTTCGACACGACCTACAAGTTCACCGCCAAGTTCGCCCCTGATGGCGCAGAGATCCACGGCCGATGCCAACATCCGCTGGCGTCAGGCCTCGAGGAGTTCCTCGGCGCGACCGGGAGGGTGGACTTCAAGGACGTGGTCGAAACCGGACAATTCTTCTACCGGGGTCACATCGATCTGGCCTAGGTGAGCAGTCACACTCGAGTCGGGGATCCCGGTTGTTGCGGTTTCACAATGATCGGGACCCCCGACCAAGCCGGACTGGCCGAAGCAAGTCTCCAGCGGATCGGCATTGGCCAGAACCGACTGGCCGGACGCGGCACCCAGGACCTTGCTCGTTGCCCGCCGATGGAGTCACCCGTTGGTCGGCAGGCGTTGATCGAGCTGCACCGGGTTGCCGTCGGGATCCTTCAAGATCGCGGTGATCAGCCTGCCCGACCCTGCCGGTTCGCCATAGGCGGCGGCGTCGGCTTCGGTGGGCTGCAGGATGGCGCGGTAGCCCCGCTCCACTGCTCGGGTGAACATCTCGGTCACGTCGTCGACCCAGAAGGAGAAGTGGTGGGTTCCCAGCTGGAGGATGCGGGGCGGTTGACCATGGGGAGTCCGGTCGAGCAACTGGTCGAGGACCACGAAGAACTCGTCGGGCCCCTGGTGCAGGCGAAGGTAGACGGCGCGGCGCCGGTAGGCGTCCTGCGGCCCACCGAATGCTCCTTCCTCCACGTCCAGCGTGACGGTCAGACCGAGTAGATCCCGGTAGAACCCGAGCGACGCCTCCATGTCGGTGACGCCGACGGCCACATGGGAGAATCCTCTGACTGCCATCACACGCGCTCGGTCACGATTCGCACCTCGAAGGTCAAGCCACAAGCCTCGCACACGGCCGGCTCGCCGGCACCCGATGAGGACTGGGCCACGGGTCGCCCGCACGATGGGCAGAACCGAACCGATGTCGGATCAGCCGTGACCCTCTCCCGGACCCCGTCTTGATCG
This sequence comes from Acidimicrobiales bacterium, assembly GCA_024641625.1. GTDB lineage: Bacteria > Actinomycetota > Acidimicrobiia > Acidimicrobiales > SZUA-35 > JAHECQ01. The sequence goes on from JAHECQ010000040.1 coordinate 2,251, forward strand.
CGGAACGAGAATCGGTTCAGAACCGGGATCAGGAGTGTCATCGCCGCCGCCAACACTCCCTCGATGCCGAGCAATCGGGGGTACCAGCCGACATCGGGTTCGGCCCACAGTCCCACGATCACCGTGACAGCCAACAAGGCGAGGAGAACGTCGCTCATCGGCAGCAACCAACGGAGACGGGCCGGAGGGGTGACCAAGGCAAGGCTCGATGCCAAGGTGGCTGCCGCGGCCACCACCAGGAGTGATCCGGCCAGCTTGAACCAGCCGTCGTCGCCGGCCTCGGTCCACATCAGCACGATGTAGAAGGCGAACCCCGTGGCACCGGCAACGGCACCAACCAGCGGGGCCGGCCACAGCGCCCGTCTGCGGGAGGCCGGAACGTTGACCAGCACGCTGAGCATTGCAGCCGAGACCAGGAAGCTGGTGCCGAGGATCTTGCGTTGGGTCTCTCCGAAATCGCCCGACAACAGAGCCCAGATGCCGAGGACCGCGTTCGCCAGGACCGATCCGACGAACAGACTCAGCAGCACGGTTGCCGCACGGCGTTTCCTCACGGGGCGAGTATCCCAGGCCGACTTCGAACCTTCATCATCGAGTCCCTCGTCCACGCAGCCGACACCAGCCCAGTGCTCCACCAGCCCAGTGCTCCACCAGCCCAGTGCTCCACCAGCCCTGGCTCCGGTGATCGTCGAGATGGACGAGAGCCGCGAGTGATGGCCGACTCGGGCGCGGCCCGGAGGGGTTGGGTTAGGTTCTGTGGATGGATCCGATTGCTGCTCTCGCCGTCGCCCGAGATGAGTTCCAGGCTCGACTGGAACTGATCGAACCCGATGATTGGGAGCGGCCTACCCCTTGCGCCGAGTGGAACGTGCACGACCTCGTCAACCATGTGTTCCTCGGGACGCGCATGTCGGTCCAGTTGCTCGAAGGAGCGACGCGGGACGAGGTGCTGGCCGGATTGGGCGACGATCTCGTCACCGATCGCCGGCGCGTCGTCGACGCGTTCGTCGTGCTGGCCGACCGAATGCACCAACTGTTTGCGGCGGACGGGGGGCTGAGCGGAACGGTGAGCCATCCCATGGGCGACATTCCGAAGCAACTGTTCGTCGGGTTCCGAATCGGCGACTACACGACCCATGCATGGGACTTGGCTCGGGCCATCGGGGCCGATGAGTTGCTCGACACCGAGCTGGTGGCGCGGGTCTGGGACGATCTGCAGCCCGTGCGCGACATGGTGGTACACAGCGGCATGTTCGGAGAGGGACCATCGGGGACGATTCCTGACGACGCCCCGCTCCAGACCCGATACCTGGATCTCACCGGTCGCCGGCCCTGACCGCGCCGGCTCGATCCGATCGCGGCCTCACCCGGCGCGTCCGCCGGCCTCGTGATGGCCGGCGTCGGCGTCGCTAGGTTCGCCGTGGGCGACGGGTGGCGGTGAGCACGCCGTAGTTGGCGACGCAGAACGGAACGAGATAGGTGGAGACCGACTTGATCCAGGTGGAGGTTGTGGCCTTGCCGGACATGACGACGTCGAGTTGGTTGATGCTGAAGAGGATGGTGCCGACGATGATCGCCACCGAAACGGTGCGCACCAGGTGCGGGCGGTAGAGGACCAGGCGCAAGGCCTCGCTCGGGGTGGCCCATTCGACCTTCGGTGCGGGGACGGCAGGCTCGAGCAGATCGGCCGGGCTGTCCGAGGTTCGTGAGGTGTGGTTCGTCGGTTCAGACTGCGATCGTGGCACGAGAGCGCAAACCGCTCGGGGTCGGCGGTTCTTCCCCAGAGCGTCGAGCGGTACTCGCGTTGGGTCAAATGCTGCCGACTGACACCGATCCCGATGCGGTATCGAGGGTGATGACGTCGCCCGTGCGAATCGTGCGGGTAGCGCCGGTCGCGGCCAGGATCGCCGGGATCCCGAACTCTCGGGCCACGACTGCGGTGTGGGCGAAGGCGCCTCCGGCGTCGGTGACCACGCCGGCGGCGATCGAGAACAGCGGAGTCCATGCCGGGGCGGTCGCCGGAGCGACCAGGATCTCGCCGGGCTGGAACGAGTCGAAGTCGTCCGGACCGAGGACGATCCGGGCGACACCGGTGACGGTGCCGGGGCTCGAGCCGACACCGGTCACGATCACCCGAGCATCGGTCGGGGGCTCGGATCGCAGGCCCGCCATGATGCTGTCGACTCGCCTCCACTGGCGAACCGGTTTACCGATCGACAGCGGCGGCGCCATCGCCTGGCGGTCGCGGCGAAGGGTCCGACGTTCGGTCACGACTTCGCACAACGCCGACGTATCCCCGGCCAATGCGGCCACGACCTCGGCTCGGGTGAGTTCGAAGACGTCTTCCTCGCTGGTGAGGGTGCCGACGTCGACGAGCGCGGCACCGATGCGGACCAAGCCGGCCCGCATCGCCGGCCAGGCCAGGGTGAACTCGTCCGCCATGGTTTCGCGCACCGGAATCCACCGGGCGAGCAGCGCGAGCAGGAGATCGAAGCGTTCCAGGGAGGCGTCGTCGCCGGCCAGTGCAGCGCGGCACGCCGTCTCGGCCTGAGTGCGGGACTCGACGAGACGACGGGTGATGGCGTCTTCGGGAGCAGCCATGATGCCGCGTTCGCCGGCGGTCGGCTCGCACCAGTCGAGGGTGACGACGGCGTGGGGGGAGGTTGCCGTGGGTTTGGTGTGCCCGAGGGTGAGGTCGAGTGGCCGGCAGTCGACCCGTCCGGCAAGGTGCTCGGCGAAGAACCGGATCATCGCATACTCGACCTTTCCGGCGAACCCCATGGTTTGGACCATCCCGAGCATCAGGCGGCCGGTGGCCACCGCCATGAGGTCGACGGTGTCGACGAGCTCGCTCGGCGGACATGCCGGGATTCGACGCTCGGCGTCGGCGATCGTCGTTCGCAGCGCCGGGAGGTCGGTTGCCAGGTATCGCTCGTGTCCTGGGATCGCAACCAGCCGTTCGACCGTCTCCGGGCGGGTGAACATACGGGCCATCGCCGACACGATCCTCGCCATCCGCAACGGTGATCGGGTGAGCATGCCGATCGGCTTGGACGGCATCGGATCGGTGCAGTAGACCCAACCGTTCACCACGACGACACCCGGCTTGGTGCCACTCCCGTACTCCTCCTGGGAGACCTCCGAGAAACCCCGGTCGAGTGCAGGAAGCAGCCAGGTCTCGCACGATCGGCTGACTGGTCCGGGGAGCCATTCGGCCAGCCGGAAGTCGCGGCGCCAGTGGCCTGGAAGCGGGGCCACCCAGTCGATCTGATCACTCATTGGTCCTCCCACGGTTCGGGGATGTCGCGGGCGAGCTGGGCGAAGATCGCCCTCGCCGCCCATGCCTGGATGCGGGTTGCTTCTTCGATGGTCAGGTTCCAGCGCTGGGCGATGATGGCCACCGACCGCATGCTCAGCGTGTGGTTGATGACTGCGGCGATGGCGCGCCGCTGCCCCTCGGGGAGCGACCGAAGCTGCGGTCGCTCCTCAAGGAGCATCTCGACGAGCTGCTCATCGCGTGCTCGCCGTTTGGCGTAGGACTCCGGATACTCGTCGATCCCGATCTCGTGCTCGCTGACGCGTAGCGGGCCGAGTCGTTCGGTCCACCGCTGTCCGACCTCCTCGATCGCCTGGGCGTAGGTCTCCAGATCGGTCACGTGTCTCTGCAAGCCGAGGCCCACCGGAAGCTCCTCCGCGTACGCCCGATCGAGGTCCGCCTTGGTGGGGAAGAACCGATAGACGGTCCGCTCCGAGACACCGGCGATCTCGGCGATGCGGGCGTAGGTGATGAGCGACGGGTCGATCATGCCTCCGTGGATCAGCTCGATCTCGGCCATCGCTTCGATGATGGCCCGTCGTGTCCGTTCCCGCTTGCGTTCCCGCAATGAGGGTTGATCACCGGTTGCGTCGCTCGTCGTCATGATCCGATGTCGGTCTCAGGCGGTGGCAAAGGTCGTTTGGGGCACGGTGGCATGTTCGCGCACCATGGCGATGCCGACGACCACGGTCCAGACTGCGATGACCACGAACCCGAGCCCACCGAGCATTGCCAGCGATGGGCTCACGAGACCACCCACGCAGCACAGGCCGACGGCGCCGGCGGCCACACGAGACGCAGCGCGAGGGCCCGATGGCTGGAGACCACTCGCAGCGGCGATCAAGGTCGCGCCTCCGATGTTGCCGATCATCGACACGAGGAAGGTCAGCACGTAGGCATACCGCAACATGACATCGGTGACCTCGGTCCCCAGGCCATCTCCGAAGATGAACGGGACCAACAGCACATAGGCGAGGGTGGTGCCGATGACGAGTGCCGCAACCGCATGGTTGACCACCGACGCCGTCACCCCGTCGACCTCGGTCCGGACCCGGTGCCTCAGCTCGCCGGCGAACACGAACAACAGTGGCAAGGTGGCCCCGAAGATCGCAACCGCAGTGAGGTAGACGCCGCGATGGTCAGCCAGGTACGAGGCGATGTCGGCGCCACTGGCGTCGAGCGCCGGTGGCTGGCCGGTGCTGAAGGCGGCGATGGCATTGGTGGTGGCCCAGATGATGCCGGCGGCACCGGCCAGCTTTGTCGTGTTTCGCATTGCAGTCTCCTCTCGACGAACCGAACCTGTGTCCGATTGTGTCAGTCTAGACTGCCATATGACAGTCTAGACTGTCAATAAGTCATCCAACATCGGGCCCGACATTTCCGACAGCACGCAGCATCCACCCCGGACGACCCGGATGATGCGGTTACGCTGCGCCATGGCCGACCGAGCAACGATCGACGCGACACTTTCTCGCTACTACCACGCGTGGACCGGCAACGATCCCGAGTTGTACCGAACCGTGTGGTCCGAGCGAGCCACCTTCGCCGACCCACCCAGCGACGACACGCCGCCGCCGCTCGGCATCGAGAACATCGTTGCCGCAATGGCGCAGGTGCAGGCCAGGGCGGCCTCGATCACCTATCACGAGCAGTACCGGTGGCATTGCGGGCACTCGGTGGCCGTACATTCGCTTGTTCACATGGCCTTCGCCGATGAGGCGCTGGCCGAGGTTCCGCTGGTGCACGTCTTTCGCATGAACGACCAGGGACTGATCGACAAGCTGGAGGCATTCCTCGATTTCGCCGTGGTCCGCATGCTGCAGGGGGAACGTCCGGCGTGGATGGCCGGCCCGCCCGAGTGATGTCGGCCGGCGACGGCCCACAGGGTCGTGCAGCCACGCCTGCTCGCCGTTGACCCTGGACGACTGCCTTTGGCTTCGGTAGGTTCCGGCCATGAAGTTCGGTTTGGCCTTGGATCTGGGTGCCCGCGATGAATCGGTCGGCGAGCGCATCGCCGGCAGCAGCCGGCTGGTGGCCGCCGCAGAACGGAACGGGTTCGAATCGATCTGGCTCGGAGAGAGCTACCCCTCGAACGACGCGTTCTTCCACATCCCATCACCCTTGCTGGCGTTGGCCGCACTCGCCCCGCAGACCACGCTCACCCTCGGCACCGGGGTCACGTTGCTGGCTGCATGGGATCCGCTCCGTCTCGCCTACGACCTCGCCATCCTCGACCACATCACCGGCGGTCATCGCCTGGTGCTCGGCGCCGCCGTCGGCAACCCGCCGGTCTGGGCCCGTTTCGGCACGCCGAAGGAGCGCCTGGCCGATCGCATGGACGAGACGGTCGCCGCACTCAAGGCGTTGTGGGCCGGCGCTGACGGGTACCACGGCGATGTGCTGCAGATCCAAGGCGCAGTCCGACCCCTTCCCCTCACCGAGGGCGGGCCACCCATCTGGTGGGGCGGCACGGCCAATCGGGCCATCGCCCGTGCGGCAACCCTCAGCGACGGCTGGTATGCGGCAACGCAGTATCCCCTCCGGGACATCGGTCCACTGGCTGCCCGCTACCGAGCTCAACTGCCGTCGTCGGCCGAAGGGATGGTGGCGGTCAATCGCATGGCCATGCTCCACGACAGTCGCGAGTCGGCGCTCGCTGCCTTCGGCGAAGCGTTCACCTCGCTGGCCAACATCTATGCCGGCTTCGGTATGCGGGCGGCCGACGGTTCATCGATTTCGCCTTCCGCCGACATCCTGGACCAGATCGCCGACGAGGTGCTGCTGCTCGGTTCCCCCGACGAGGTCAACGCACAGATCGAACGCTACGCGAGCGCGGGCGTGACCCAATTGCAGCTGCGGGTCCGACCCGCCGGCGTTTCGCTCGATGCGGCCGTCGACATGGTCGAACGCTTCGGTGACCAGGTCATTCCTCGTTGGCGGTGAGCGCCGCTCGGTGAGCGACCCGCAATGTCGTCAGGTCGTGGGCGTCGAGTCGGTCGCCGCCGGCGGGGGTTGCGCCACGAAATGCTCGGCGATCGTTCTGGCCCATGCCTCGATCTCGTCCCATTCCCGGTGATCGCTGTCCTCGATGCCGACCCAGTGGGCGATGAACCGGTCCGATCGATTCAATCGGTGCATCTCGAGACGGCCGCCGAAGAGTCGGTGTTCGATGGCGCCGGCCAACTCCATCAGATGCGCCCTCACCTCGGGGCGCAGGGGCTCTGACGGCTTCTTTGCTCCCAGCGGACCGCTGCTGAAGAGCCAGGTCGGAAGTCGGCGTAGCGTGTCGGCATGTTCATCGACGAACGTGTCGGCCTGCGGCAGCCACTTCCCCATGTACAGGGCGCTCCCGATCACGAAGCCCTGGTAATGCGAGAGGTCGTGGATGTCCTCGGGTTGGGAGACGTCCACGTCGACCCCGCAGTCGCGGAGCGTGCGGGCAATGGCTCGGCCGATCTCGGCCGTACCGCCGTACTTGCTGGCTGGGATGACGAGGACGCGCATCTGGCTCTCCTGGCGTTCGAATCGGCTAGGTTTCCTGGGGTGATGATCAATCTCGTGGACGCTGGTGTCTCGGGCAGAAAGTCACTGCTTGGTGTCGGGCCCATCGGCGAGGTTCGAGCATGAGCGTGCCGACGCCCAGTGTGCAACACGCCCCGACGAGATGAGCGATCCTCGAGTCCAGAATCCATCACAGCAGTCGGGGACCGCGGAACCAGGGGTCCAGTTCCGACCGGGACACGGCTTCGCGGAGCTGGCGAGACAGGTTCTGCTCGTCGGTTGTGCCGTGCTGTTCTATTTCGCTGTTCGGGGTCTCACCCAGGGTTCGGAGTCGACGGCGGTGGACAACGGGCGATCGTTGCTGGATCTCGAAGCGAGGTTCGGCCTCGACCTGGAGCACGGAACCCAGCGCTTGATCGAGGACTCACCGCTGCTCATCACCTTGTTCAACTGGGTGTACATCTGGCTGCATTGGCCGGTGGTCATCGCCACGCTCTTGTGGCTCCACCACTCGAGGCGGTTCGACTACCTGGAGTTGCGCAACGCCATGTTCATCTCGGGGGCCATCGGCCTGGTGATCTTCGCCAGTTTCCCTGTCGCCCCACCCCGTCTGGCCGACGTCGGGTTGGTCGACACGGTCACCGAGCGCTCGATTTCCTACCGGCTGCTGCAACCCCCGAGCCTGGTCAACAAGTACGCGGCCGTTCCCAGTTTGCACGTCGGATGGAATCTCCTCGTCGGCATTGCGCTCCTCAGGGCAACGACACGAAGACCGGTCCGGGTCTTCGCCTACGTCGCGCCCGCGCTCATGGCGGTCGCCGTGGTGGCGACCGCCAATCACTACGTGGTCGACGGAGTGTTCGGTGCCATCGTCTCGCTCGTCGGGCTGGCGATCTCGCGAAAGATCACGAAACCGTTGGCCGAACACGTCGGTCCACCCGGCGGGGAACCGACCCAGACCGTGACCTGATCCGGCCATCATCAGGACCTTGGACCCTTCAACGATGCCACGTCCGTCCATCACGCTGGCGAAGTGACCGACAAGAACGAGCCCGACTCCTCGCAGGCGACGAACGGCGATCGAGAGGATGCCGATGACGCCGACCTCGGTCCCTTCGGCATGGTCGTCGGGGTCGATGGCTCACCGGGGGGAGAACGGGCGTTGCTCTGGGCCGCCGCCAGAACCGGACAGTTCGGTGAGATACAACCCGTGAGTACCTGGCATTTTCCCTGGTGGATGCTGCCGAACCCGTTCCCCGGCCCTCCCGCGCCGCCGCCATCGGTGCAATTCCAATCCGAAGTCGAACAACAGGCACGCCGGATCATCGACGCGTTGGCCATCGGTGAGTGCCGTCCTCCGATCGTTCGTCGAGCCTCGGCCGGGTTGACCCTGGTCGCCCTTGGGTCGCACGCCAACCTGATCGTCGTCGGGACCCGGGGTCGAGGAGCCGTCACCGATACGCTGCTCGGATCGGTCAGCGCCCACGTCGTCTCGCATGCCACCGTGCCGGTGGCCATTGTCCCGGCCCACGTGGTCGCCGACGACCCGATCGCGCGAATCGTCGTCGGTGTCGACGGCTCGGACAATTCCCTCGCCGCACTGGTCTGGGCCATGGAAATGGCTCCCGAGGGTGCGACCATCGATGCCGTCCATGCCTGGCAGTACGCCGCGACCGGGTTGCCCGAGTCCTACTCGATCCCGAGCGAGGTCTTCGCGTTGGCCGCCGAGCGGGTGCTCGACGACACCATCACCAAGGCGCTCACCCGGACGGCCGGCCCCCGTCGCGAGATCACTCGTCGCATCCACAACGGAGATCCGCGCACGGTACTGAGGGAGCTGTCGGCGACCGCCGACTTGTTGGTTCTGGGAGCGCAGGGCAAGCACGGCTTGGCGCACCTGCTGCTGGGGTCGACGACCACCGGGCTCATTCACCAGCCCTTGAGCGTGACCGTGGTCGTCCCACTGCCTCGGTAACCATCGCCGAAGGCGGTCGGCGAACTCGTCGGTCAATCCACCAGGAACTCGATCATGTCCCGCAAGGACACCACCCCGGGTGTGTCGCCACCGAGCACGATCAGGTGGCGAATGTTCTGCTGAGCCATCAACCGGGCAGCATCGGACACCGTGGTGGACGGCTCGACCACCACCACTTCACTGGTCATGACATCGGCGGCCCATGCCAGATCAGGATCGGCTCCCTCTGCCAGCGCCCAGACGACATCACGTTCGGAGATGACGCCCGCCACCGAGCCTCCCGCCATCACGGCCACCAGTCCGATGCCAAGTTCGCCCAGTCTGACGATGACCTCCCGAAGTGTGCTCTTGGCGTCCACCACCTCGGCTGGGCCCTGAACGAGATCTCCGATGTTCGTCCGGCCGGCAACAGGTTCAATGCTCATTGGGCCACTCAACCACCGCGGACGGTTCCGTTCCAGGGAACTACGTCCCAATCGGCCCGGCGATTTCCGGCGGTCGTCCGATGACCGGCTCGACCCACTGGTGGCATGACGCCGTGGGGTACATGGTGTACCTGCCCTCCTTCGCCGACACCGATGGTGATGGCTTCGGAGATCTGGCCGGCGTGACCCTGCATCTCGATCATCTGGCCGACCTCGGGGTCAACCTGCTCTGGGTCACCCCGTTCTACCCATCTCCCATGGCCGACTTCGGGTACGACGTCGCCGACTACTGCGCGGTCGATCCCCGGTTCGGAGACCTCGACACCTTCGATCATCTGCTGGCTGAGGCGCATGCCCGAGGGATACGGGTGATCATCGATCTGGTCCCCAATCACACCAGTCGTCAGCATCCCTGGTTCCAGGCCGCACTGGCCGATCCTGGCGGTCCCTACCACGACTACTACCTGTGGCGGGATCCGGCAGCCGACTCGGGCCCGCCGAACAATTGGGTCAGCTTCTTCGGAGGGCGGACGTGGACCCTGGAGCCCGGCACCGGCCAGTACTACCTGCACCTCTTCCTGGCGGAGCAACCGGATCTGAACTGGCGGAACCCGGCAGTTCTCGACGAATTCGACACGATCCTCAGGTTCTGGCTCGAACGCGGCATCGACGGCTTTCGCATCGATGCTGCGCAGACGCTGATCAAGGACGCGGATCTGCGTTCGAACCCTCAGATCCGGCGATGGGAGTCAACGGCAGCCCGTGGCGAGCAGTGGGACTCCTTCGAGCATGTGCACGACATCCTCCAGCCCGAGACCCACGCCATCTTTCAGCGGTGGCAGGGCATTTGCCAGGAGTACGACGCGTTCCTCGTGGGCGAGACCTACGTCCTTGATCCGCAACGATTCGGGGACCTGCTCCAGGATGAGGGTCTCCACGCCGGATTCTGGTTCGGTCCCATGCAGATCCAGTGGCAGGCAGCACAGATTCGCCAGACCCTTGGTGCGCCGCTCGCGCATGCCGGGACCCGTGCACGCGTTGCCTGGCTGGCCTCGAGCCAGGATGAACCCCGAGCCCCGACCAGGTTCGGCGGCGGCGAGCTCGGTCGACGGCGAGCATTCACCTTCGTCACGCTCTTGTTCTGCCTCCCCGGCCTGCCCTTCCTCTACCAGGGAGAAGAGCTCGGCTTGGTGGACGGCATCGTGCCGCCCGAATGTCGAGCCGACCCGGTCGGAGCAGACGTCACCCTCAGCCGCGATGGCTGCCGGACACCCATGCCGTGGCGGCCGGGTCCGGCGTTCGGGTTCTCCGACAGCGAGGACACGTGGCTGCCCGACGGTGGCCGCACCGACAGCGACACGGCATCGGTGCAGCGGGCGTCGACCGACAGTTGGTTTGCCCGCTACCGGTCGCTCGTACGCTTTCGTTCGCGCGAACCCGAACTCCGGTCGGCAGCCCTCGAGTGGCTCAGTGTCGACTCCGGGAACGTGGTGGCGTTCCGCAGGGGAACGCTCGTGATCATGGCCAACGTCGGCGATGATCCTCTCGAGGTCCCCATCGACGGCGAGTTGGTCTTCACCACGACACCACTGATCGTCGATGCCCATCGGCCCTCGTCCGCCGGCGCCACCCACGTCGTGCTGCCGGGTTCCGAGGCGCTCGTGATCCGCACGACGTGAACCGGCCCGGGTAGGCCAGGAGCACTCGGGTAGGCCAGAAGCTCGGGTAGGCCAGAAGTACTGTGCGGTCGGGGAAAACTACCCGGGTGGGGCGTTGGAAGGAGTGGGTGGCGTCTCACAGCGACAGCAGTGTTCTAGGCTGACCCCGTCCCCCCGTCGCCACAACGAAACGACCTGGTTCTTGCTGTCATCGCTCGTGCTCCCTGGCCCACTCGCTGTCCTGCGTCACTCCTGGCTCACCGTGATCGAGGGCAAGGTTGTCCCTCTCGTCGTCTTCCTGGGGGCGCTGAAGCTCGTCGGGCTCACCGGCGGGCTCCTGGCCGCCTTGGCCTGGTCGTTGGCCGCTGTGGGCTACCGACTGGCCACCGGTCGCACCGTCTCGGGTCTTCTCATCATCGGCACCCTGGGGCTGGCCGCCCGCACGGGATTGGCGCTGGCCACCGGGAGCCTGGTCGTCTACTTCCTCCAGCCCACCATCAGCACCGCTCTGGTCGGTTTGGCGTTCTTCGTCTCGATCCCCATGGGCAAGCCACTGGCCGAACGTCTCGCTCACGATTTCTGCCCCTTCGACGGCGCCACGGCGGAGCATCCCATGCTGCGCCTGTTCTTCCTTCGGCTTTCCATGCTGTGGGCCCTCACCAGCATGCTCAACGCCGGTCTCACCTTGTGGTTGCTGCTGACGCAGCCGGTCACCACCTTCGTGATCGTCAAGTCGTTCCTCGGTCCATCGTTCACCGCCGCCACGCTGATCATTGCCATCGTGTGGTTCCGGGCCAGGATGCGTCGTGAGGGTCTGAGCCTCGAGTTCGGTTCGTCGATGACCGTGGCCTCGAGCTGAAGGAAGCCGATCGAACGGTGGAATTCGTCGCTCACCGTGCAGGAAACGCGCTCGACAGGTTGCGGGCCGCTGCTCCGGTGGCCGACGTGATCGAGGTCGATGTGCATCTCGGTCGGCACTTGAAACCGGAAGTTCGGCACGCCAAACGGCTGTGGCCGACGTATCGACTGTGGGACCGGTGGTACCTGCTACCGAGCGACGAGGATGTCACCGGCCTCGACGAAATCGTGGCTGCCGTGCCCGAGGCGGCCCTGTGGCTGGATCTGAAAGGTTTCACCCGTCGGCTGTCTCGGCGGGTCCTGCCCGAGGTCGAGACCCGCCGGCAGCTGACCGTGTCGAGCAAGTCATGGTGGTTGCTGGGGCCGTTCATCGACCACCCCGGCGTCCGGGTGCTGCGATCGGTGGGAAACCGTTTCGAGTTGGCCTTGCTGTTGATCCTGCCGAGCCGGGTCAAGATCGACGGAGTCGTCGCTCACCATCGTCTCCTGTCCGACGCGATCATCGACCGGCTGTCCCGAAAGGGCGTCGTGTTCACCTGGGCCGTCACCGACGCCGCGGCCATAGAGCGTCTGGCCGCTCTGGGTGTCACCGGCGTGATCGTCGACCACCTCGACCTCATCGAACCGGGACGCGCCGCCGCTGCCGCCGGAGCGCGTCGGCGGGCGACCCGTCGGTCGTGAAGGCCGGCCTCGGGGCCTGAATGCTGCCTTCGGCCACCGCTCCCCGTCGAGCGCTTTCCGCCTCGGATCCCGCCGCTCACCAGACGAGACGAACGCGTCGGGTCTAAGTTCTGTTCATGAAAACCCTGCGCGTGTTCACCGCAGCCGGTGTTCGCACCATGGACCCGGGTCGTCCGTCGGCCACTGCGGTTGCCGTGGCCGATGGCCGTATCGTGTCGGTCGGCTCGCTCGAGTCGATGCAACCATGGCTTCGGCGCAACGACCATGTGATCGACGAGACGTTTCACGATCGCGTGCTGCTGCCGGGGTTCATCGATCCCCACACCCATCTGCGCATGTCAGGGACCTACATGGGGCTCAATTACGTCGGTCCGATCGACTCGGCGTCACCCACTGGCGTGCGAGCCGGGCTGCCCGACCGCGACGCAGTGTTGAACCAACTGCGAAGCCTGACATCGGAGGCGACCCACGGACCCGACGGGCGCCCGGAGCCGATCACGGCGTGGGGGTACGACCCCGCGACGCAGCTTGGCCATCTCGACCGTGACCTGCTCGACGGGATCAGCGATGTCGTTCCGATCTGGGTGTGCGCCTATGCGCCGCACATCGTCTACGCCAACAGTCCCATGATCGAGCTGATCGGCGTCGACGAAAAGACCGATCTGCACGGTCTCGG
>JAHECQ010000405.1 GCA_024641625.1 Acidimicrobiales bacterium
ACGAACGACGGAACCGTGAGCGGATGACTCTCGATTCGTACCACGCGATCGGTGGGCTGACCGGAGCGCTGGCCAAGCGGGCTGACGAAATCCACGAGGATCTGGGGATCCCGGAACGCGAGGAGGTCCGACGGCTGTTCACTCGCCTGGTGACTCCCGGGGAGGGAGCAGAGGACACCAGACGGAGAGTCCTGCGATCCGAGCTCTCGGGAGTCCCGCCCGGGATCATCGACTCCTACGGCGCGGCCCGGCTTCTGACGTTCGACCATGACCCCGGCACCCACGAACCCACCGTCGAGGTCGCCCACGAAGCGCTGATCCGGGAATGGCCGAGACTGCGCGGCTGGCTCGACGACGACCGCGACGGTCTGCGCATCCTTCGCCACCTCGGCCAGTCGGCGAACGTATGGGAAACATCCGGCCGGGAACCGGCCGAGCTCTACCGCGGTGGACGCATCGAGGCAGCGGAGGAGTGGGCAGCAGCCAACGAAGGGGCGCTCATCCCATTGGAGCTGGAGTTCCTACGGGCATCGGTGAGCCAACGCGAAGCGGAGAAAGCCGCCGAGCGAACACGACTGCGGCTACTCCGGGCACTGCTGGCGGCCACGGCAACCGTGGCGGCGGTCGCCCTGGTTGCCGGCATCGTCGCGCTCGATCAACGCGGAGAGGCCAACGACGCACGAGACGACGCCCAGCTCGCCGAGACCTCAGCGGAGACGAGGCGGCTCGGATCGGAAGCGGTTGCCAGGGTCGAGGACGACCCCCAGCTTGCGCTCCTCCTTGCCGCCGAGGCATATCGGCGTGACCAGAGCGCAGAGAGCCTCGGTGCCCTCCAGCGGGTGCTCACGAGGGTCGACACGTTCCTCGGAGTCCTCGGAGCCGGGCAGCAGTACACCTACGTCCACTGGATCGACGATGACCGAGTGGCCGCTGCCGGCCCGTCACACATCTCGGTCTTCGACGTGGCGACTCGCACCGAGGAGTCGAGCTTCGACCATGGTGTCAATGCGCTGGCCGTGCAGCCGATGGGCGATGGGACCGTGGTGACCTTCCCACTGGTGGCTGCAGCGGGGTCGCGGCTGTTCGCGGCGCCCGCCGGCCAGACCTCTCGGGTCGAGATCACGGACCTGGAATCGGGGCGGATCACCGCAGTGGAGATCGACCACACCGCAGGGCTCGAGCGCCTGGCCATCTCGCCGGACGGGTCCACCGCCGTGACCATCGACAGCGCCGGAACCCTGCGGGCATTCGACGGGGGCACCGGTGAGCCGCTCTGGAGCATGGACGCCCACGCCGAGGAGATCAACGCCGACCTCGAGCTCCCCGAGGGTGTGTCGATACCGCATCTCATTCCCGAACTGGGGGAGGACTTCGACAACCAGAGGCCTCTCACTCGACCTCACGGGCTTGCCTTCACACCGGATGGTGCCTCCCTGATCAGCTCGGAAGGGTCGGTGGTTCGCTTCTGGGACGCCGCGACCGGTGAGCCGACAGAGCCTGATCTGATCGTCCGCGCCGATTCGCCTTCGGGCGACCTCGCCTGGTTCGCCCGTCATCTCCTTGCCACCGACTCTGAACTCGTCGCTGCAGACAGCCGAGACATGGGTATCTATGAGCTGGAGACGCGTGAGCCCCTCGGCTATCACAACGTCGAAGGCACAGGCGTGTTCGGTTCGCTGCCCAAGATCGATGACATCGAGCCGCTGGCGCCCGGGGTGCTCGCAGTCCTCCTGACCGACGGGCGACTTGCACGGGTGTCGTCGGCTGACGGCACCTTCCTGGAGCCACCGGAGGAGTTGCGCCTCGGCGGCACCTCGGATGCCTCGCTCTCGCCTGACCGGACCATGTTCGCCGTTGCGAGCGCAGAGGGCGTCGGGCTGTGGTCGATGACCGGTGACCGGCTCCTGGCCCGTGCTGGGCCCAGATCGGGAGCCAAGGGAGGCTCGATCTCCCGCGACGGCGAGACTGTCGGGGCGGCCCACAGCGAGCTGTTGTTCTTCGAGCCGCCGAACCCACGGTTGGTGGACATGTCTGTCGAGCCGCCGAAGGTCGACTCGTTTCCCGTCCCCGGGTACGCCGTCAACCTCTACCCCGGCAGCGACCTCGTGTTCCTCGCAGACGAGAACATCTCCGCCGCCTCCTACGATCCGGTGACGCTGGAACAGATCGCGCACTACCCGACCGGCGCCGGATTCATCGGCACGACGGTCAGCAACGACGGCACCCGGTACGCAATCGGCACACTCAGGCACGGCATCCGCATCTGGGAGGTCCGCAGTGGGATCCTGCTCGCTGAGCTCACGGACTTCAGCGGGCCGATTCCGTCGGCTCATTCGATCAGCTTCTCCGCTGACGACACGCGCCTCGCCGTTGTCTGGCCGGACGGTTCAGCGATGGTGTACGAAACGGAGAAGTGGACCGTCATCGAGCCTACGCTGGCGAGCGTCGAGGAACCGATGGCGTCGCTGCGGTATAGCCCAGATGGCCGCTACCTCGTCACCATCGACCCCGCAGGCCGCATCGCTCTGCGTGACCCGCTCACCCATGAGATGATCACCACGCTGCTCGGGAACTCCGGCGTCCTCGTACCGGACGCTCAGATGTGGTTCAGCAGTGACGGCCGCTACCTGGTCACCGGCGGTGACGGTCGAGGAAGGCTCTGGGATCTGGACGAACGGCAGCAGGTCGGCGACCCGTTCCCCAACGATGCCGACTTCCGCGCCGGCGGCAACGACGGACCCCGACTCGTCACCGCGGTCGACGATGTTCTTCTCGTTTGGAACCTCGATGTCGAGACCTGGTACGACCTCGCCTGTGAGGCGGCAGGACGAAACCTGACCCCCGAAGAATGGGACCAGTTCGGTCCCTCCGACGCCCCGTACACCCCAACCTGCCCCCAATGGTCAGCGAACGCATAGCAGACAGGCGGTCGCCATCGAACCGGCACCTCGACGACGACACCCTCTGGCCCCGAAGAGCCCACTCCATCGGCCACGGCCCCCGCAGTAGACCGACCGAGGGTCGGCAGCGAGGCTGAACCCCGGCACCACGATTACCCTCTACACCCGATCTCGTCGTCGTGCCGGACGATGCGGCGAAGTTCGAGGCCGTGACGCGTGCCGAAGGCCAGCTTGATTCCTGCCGCGTTGGAGCCACCAAGGAAACCAGGACCCGAAGGGTCGGTTCCGCTCAGCAACGCCAGCTCGTCATCGATGTTGCTCCACGGCTGCTTGGGGAATCAGATCGGGTCATCGGGTCTCCTCTGTCGCCGGACCCAGGATGGTGCAGGTAGGCGGTTGGCGACAAAGCTAGACGCACGACGCCCGGAGCGGGCACGTTCGCGGCTTGTCGAGCTGGTGTCCGTGGTGGCTTGATCGGCGACGCGCTACAGGTCCAGGTGAAGCCGGAGCGCGTGATCGAGTTGGTCCATCAGGTCGAACCCGAGTGTCCCAACGACCGGGCCGACACGCTCGATCGCAACAGACCTGACCTGCTCGGCTTGCGCCTTGGAATCGACTGAGAGCCCGGTTTTCTCAGCTGGCAGCAGAACCTGGAATGGATGGATGCGATCGATGTTCGAGGTGACCGGCACCACGGTGATGACTCCGCGACCGAGTCGTGCTGCGGTGGTGTTGGCGCCCTCGTTGCTGACGATCACGCCTGGACGTGTGTCAGAAGCTTCGTTTCCGATCACTGGATCGAGGTTGACGAGTCGTATCTCGCTTCGACGCATCAGCGGTCAGAAACGACGTTGTCCCACACGTCGTTGGCGGGATCATCGGCCCACTCGGTGAACGCCGCGGCATAGGCGTCGGTCAGTTCGGAAGCTCGTAGTAGGCGGATGGCACGGTGTAGCGCTGCAGATCGGGAAGCGATCCGGTGGTTCTTGGTGTAGTTGTCGAGGAACTCGACGTCTTCGTCTGGGATGCTCACGCTGACCTTCATCCCGGAAATGATACTATGGTAATACTCCTGATGCTACTGGCAGCGGAGGGCGATTGCAGCGGGGCGTCAGTCAGGTCTG
>JAHECQ010000406.1 GCA_024641625.1 Acidimicrobiales bacterium
GCCGGGGTCGTGTAGCCCGACTGCATCGCACCGGTGGCGACGAAGGCGGCCTGGATCGGGTCGAGATCGACCTGATTGAAGGCCTCGATCGTCACGATGTCGTGACCATCTGCCTGGGCAGCCAACATGCAGTCGGTGTTGACCAGTCGGCCGTCGATCAGAACCGCAGCCGCTCCCGTCTCTCCCGTGTCCGAACCGAAACGAACCGAGGTCAGACCCTCACGTCGCAGCACGTGCAACAAGGTGTCGCCGGGAGACACCGTCAACCGACGAGCTGTTCCGTTCAGGGTGACGTCGATGACGATGCCGAGAGCGGCGTCGGGGCTCACGAAAGGACCTCCATGGCCCGGGCAGCCAGCGTGGCGGCGAGATGCAGTCGATACTCCGACGATCCCCGGAAGTCCGACGGTGGAGTCAGGTCGGCGGTTGGATCCTCCGGATCGACCAGTAGCGGGGTGGCGGCCACGCCGGTCAACGCCAGCCGGAGCTGTGACGTCGTCCGACGCGCAACCGCAGCGACGATGGGTACGTCTGCCGGCGTTCGACCGGTGACGGCAATGGTTCCAGAACCGTCGGTGGCCACCGAGACCTCGGTGATGATGCCACCCGGTTGCCCGGCCCGACCGGGATCGCGGCGATCGGCCAGCAATTCGGCCAACGGCCGGGTCGGCCCGGCGTGGAACACGACCGACGTGTCGTGCACCAGGAGTCCGGCCAACAGGACGCTGTCGCGTTCGGCCGCAGCCACGGTGCCGCCGATGGTGGCCGCATTGCGCAGCGTGCTCGGTAGCTCGCGTCGGCCCAGGTCGGCCAGGAACCCCGGCACACGGTCGTCGGTCATCAGCGTCCCCAGCCGCACCATGGCGCCAAGGACCAGTCGATCTTCGTCGAGCTCCACCTGATCGAGACCGAGCGCCTGCAAGTCGACGACGGAAACGCCCTCGTCGGACGGCTTGCGAGCCCAAGGCACAACCATCGTGCCCCCCGCCAGCAACACGTGATTGGGATTCGACAGCAGTACCCCGGCGTCATCGAGACTCAGCGGGCGGTGGTAGGCCAAAACACTCGGCACAGCCAAGCTCCTTCCTGGAACCAGCCCCTCCGGGGATACGCCTCCGGCCGAGCTCGAGTTTGTTGGCCAAACGTACCGCCGAGTGGGCCCTCCCCACTACCGACATGGGCACTCGACCCACCTCGACCCGGGAACGGGGCCCGATCGACGGGTGGGCCCCCGATGCGAGGGCATGGCACAATCGAGCGATGAGCGGAGACGGACGGGCCTACGGGCGTTCACCGGGCAACTACGACCCCGAGCTCGTCGAGGTCGACGCCGGCACCCCGGCCGGCGAGCTGCTGCGGCGCTACTGGCATCCCGTGGCTCGATCGACCGAGGCCACGACCCTGCCACAGACGGTGCGCATCCTGGGAGAGAATCTCATTCTCTTTCGGGACGGATCCGGCAAAGCCGGCCTGCTCGAACCGCGATGTTGTCATCGCGGGACCACCCTGCACTTCGGCCGGGTGGAACAAACCGGCATCCGCTGCCCGTACCACGGGTGGCTCTTCGACGCCGACGGAACCTGCCTGGATCAGCCGTGCGAGCCGGACCGGGGTCGCAACAAGGCGTCGTATCGTCAGCCGTGGTACCCGGTGCGCGAGTACCACGGTCTGGTGTTCGCCTACCTCGGCCCGGCCGACCGGCAGCCGACGTTCCCCCGCTACGACATCCTCGAGGACCTCGGTGAGGACGAAGAGGTCGTCGTGGTCGACCACTTCGCCTTTGGCGGGCCGGCGGTGGCGCCGTGCAACTGGTTCCAGACCCACGAGAACGTGATGGACCCCTACCACGTCTTCATCCTGCACAATGCCATCAGCGGTCCTCAGTTCGACCCGCGACTGGAGATCTGGCCATCGATCGACTGGCAACGGCATCCGTGGGGCGTCACCTCGACCCAGGATCGTCGACTCGAGGACGGAACCGTGCTCCACCGAGTGACCGAGGCGCGTTTCCCGACCGTTCGAGTCATCGCCACCCCGACCCTGTCGGTCTTGGGCAAGACCAACAACCTCTCCTGGGCGGTTCCTCGAGATGTCACCACGACGCAGGTGTACGCCCTGATTCGCAAGAAGGTGGGCGGCGACCAGCAGGGACTTCCCGTCTACGGGGGGGACAAGAGCTGGTTCGAGCTCGACGACGAAGGCCACCAACGGTTCCCGGGCGACTACGAAACCCAGGTCGGCCAGGGACCCATCACGCTGCACTCCGAGGAACGACTGGCATCGAGCGACCGAGGGGTCTCCATGGTTCGCCGGCTCTTCAAGGAACAGGTGGCCCTCGTGCTCGAGGGCGGCGATCCCTCCGGTGTCTCGTTCGACCCCGACGAGCCCCCGATCGAGGTGCTCGCCGGCAACTACATCGTCGGACCGGACACCGATCTGACCACCGTTCCCCTGGCCGACGCCGTCGCCTGACCGCCTTCGGGCAGGCGATCGGAAGCCGGCGTCAGCGGGTGATTCGGCTCGTGATGCCTGCCCGTTCGAACACTCGACGAGCCGCAGCATTGGCCGCGGTTCGCAGGGCGGCCTCATCGAGCATCGTGATCCGACCCTCGTCGATGAGAACGCGGCCGTCGACCACGACGTGGCTGACGTCCGAGGGCGACGCGTTGAAGACGAGCGCGCTCGGCACTCGATGCACCGGCGCGACGAAGACCGAGTCGAGATCGACCACGACGAGATCGGCCTTGCGGCCAGGTTCGAGCACGCCAACCGAGTCTGCCAGCCCCAGCGCAGCGGCTCCCCCACGACAGGCCATGCGCAACGCGTCCTCCGGCTGGAGCGCCATGGGGTCGAGGCGGTCGACCTTCTGGAGCAGAACCGCAGCCTTCATGGCTTCGAAGAGATCCTGCCGGTTGTTGGAGCCCGGACCATCGGAGGCCAGGGCCACGGGAATACCGCGATCGAGCATCTCGACGATCCGGGGTATGCCCGAGGCCAGGTACATGTTGCTGATCGGGCAGTGGACCACGACCGAGCCGCGGGCGGCGACGAGGTCGAGTTCGTCGTCGTCGAGCCACACACTGTGGGCCAGCTGGGTGTCAGGTCCGAGCACACCGAGGGAATCGAGCCATGGCACGTGGCGCATGCCTCGTTCTTCCAGACTCATCTCGACTTCGATCGCCGTCTCCGCACAGTGGATGTGCGTGCCGCCACCCCACGCCCGCGACGCAGCAACCGTCGCCGTCATGGCCTCGTCCGAACAACCCCACGGGATCAGTGGTGCCAGTTCGATCCGCAGACGATCGTTGTCGTGACCCTCCCATTGGCGGCGCACTTCCTCGACCCGCTCCAGCACCAGATCGGACGGTTCGGCCAACGGCGGGTGGTAATTGCGATCAGCCCAGCCGCGGGCGAGGAGGAACCGCACACCCGCCTGGGACGCGGCGGTGCACACCGCGTCGTCGATGTCGGCGTCGATGTGGATGTACTGGTGGTCGATGATCGAGGTGGCACCGGTGCGGAGGTTCTCGATCATGCCCAACAACGCCGCCAGGTGGGCAGAATCCCGATCGAGATGCACGGCTCCGGGCCAGATGCAGTCCCGCAACCAGTCGAGCAGGGCCTTGTCATCGGCCAGACCTCGGAAGAACGTCTGGAACAGATGCGTGTGGCCGTTGACCATGCCGGGCATGACCGCCAAATCGGTGGCATCAATGACCCGCGACACGGACCGACGGATCGTCTCCGGCGCAGCGCCCGGACCGACATCCTCGATTCGGTCGGCCACGACGAGAACCCACCCGGGGTCATGGACGCTGAAGCGATCGTCGACCGTGACGACCGCGCCGCCCTCGATGAGCAGCCCCTCCGACGCCCTGGTCGGCAGGGCGAACACCGGAAGCGACCGAGGTTCGGATGACATGGCTACCGGCCCCGTCCCTCAGGGGTGGACCATCCGGCGAACGCATCGATCACCGGCCGAATGTCGTCCATGATCGGGTAGAGCACGGGGCACGTCAC
>JAHECQ010000407.1 GCA_024641625.1 Acidimicrobiales bacterium
GTCGGCGATCGGCACCCCCGGGGCGAACGGCGCACCATCGGGTTCGCCGGTGAGCGCCACACTGCCGGCGGCGGCCTGCCCGATGAGGTCGTAGCCCGGTAGGGCCGCCCGGGACCCGGTCCGCCCATAGGCGGAGATCGAGACGTAGATGAGCCGTGGATGCAGGGCGCGCAGGTCCTCGGGACCCAGTCCCCGTTTGTCGAGGACGCCGAGGCCGAAGTTCTCGACCAGCACATCGCATTCGGCGGCCAGCTCCCGGATGATGGCGACCCCCTCGGGCTTGGCGAGATCGAGGGCAACGCTGCGCTTTCCGCGGTTCTGCTGGATGTAGTACGAGCTTCGATCCTCACGGACGAACGGCAGCAGGCGGGACAGGTCGCCGATCGGGCCAGGTTCGACCTTGATCACGTCGGCCCCGAGTCCGGCCAGCAACAGGGTGGTGGTCGGACCCGACAGATACTGGGTCAGGTCGAGCACCCGTACGCCGCCGAGCATTCCGGAGGCGCCGAGCATTCCGGAGGCGCCGTGCATGCCCGGGGCGCCCGGGGCTGATGAAGTCTCTGGGGATTGCATGGGCAGCACGCTAGTGGGGACTCAGCGGGAGAACCGTCTCGGCATGTGGTAGCAAGGGGCCATGCCTGCTTCGATGACGCCATCTGACATCACCCAACTCGAGGACCGGCGCTTCGCCGCCCAGATCGCCGGCGACGGCCCAGCACTGACCGAGCTCCTCGCCGACAACCTTCGCTACACCCACACCAACGCCGTGGTCGACACCAAGGAGTCCTACATCGAGTCCATCGTCTCGGGTCGGGTCACCTACAAGGACGCCCGCCGCACCGAGATCGACGTGCAGATGGCCGACACCTGTGCCGTGGTCACCGGGCGCGCCGAACTCGATGTCTCGACCCCCGCAGGCGATCGCTCCATCGTCTGTCGCTACAGCGCCATCTGGGGTGCCGTCGATGGCACCTGGCAGTTCCTCGCCTGGCAGTCCACGCCCATCCCGGCCTGACACGCCCGTCTCGAGCGCCGGTCCCGACACCCGTGCGTTTCCTGACGCCAGCGCGTTTCGGCCTCAATCGGCCCGAGTGGTCTGGGATCGTCGGACCTCACGGAAGGGAACGTCCTTGTCCACTTCGGGTTCCTTGGGCAGGCCCAGCACGCGTTCGCCGATGATGTTGCGTTGGATCTGATCGGTGCCACCGCCGATCGAGGTGAAGAACGCATTGAGCAGCGAGTAGGTGGCATCAGCGGCCCGGGGTGAGTCGTTGCCGGCCAACAGGGCCTCGGCGCCGAGCAGTTCGTTCTGGAGCGAACCGGCGAAGTGGAGGATGCCCGACATGGCCAACTTGCCCAGCGAGACCAGGGGAGTGGAGGTTCCCTGCTTCACCGCTGCCTTGCCTCGGGCGTTGTTCCATTCGTTCACCTGGCGCATCGAATGGAGACGGGCCAGCTTCTGGCGGATGAGCGGATCGGTGTTGTGGCCGGTGGCACGCGCCAGGTCGAGCAGCGAAAGATCGGGGACGGGCGCGCTCGCTTCGTCGTCGGCGCTGCGCACAGCCTCGGACTCCTTGCCCGCACGCCGCCGCCAGGTCTGGCCCATGACGGCCCGCTCGTAGGCGAGTGCGGTCATCAACACGTTCCAGCCTTGACCGATCTCACCCAGGCGGTTGGCGTCGGGGACCCGTGCGTCGGTGATGAACACCTCGTTGAACCGTGAGTCGCCGGTCGCCTGCCGGAGGGCTCGCACCTCGACGCCTGGCTGGTGCATCGGGAAGAAGAAGAACGTGATGCCCCGATGCTTGGGCACCTCCCAATTCGATCGGGTGATCAGCAGCGCGTAGTCGGCACTTCGGCCGGCCGAGGTCCAGACCTTCTGTCCGTTGATGATCCATTCATCGCCGTCGTGATCGGCTCGGGTCTGGATGCCGGCAAGGTCCGAACCGGCTCCGGGCTCGGAGTAGAGCAGGCACATGTTGACCTCGCCCAGCATGAGCGGCCGCAGGAATTGGTCGACCAGCGCCGGTTGGCCGGCGGCCAACAAGGTGTTGGCCCAGAGGTTGGCGATGTCCTGGCCGGCACCGGGTGCTCCGACCCGGGCGAACTCCTCGGCCACGACCTGGGCGATCTCCGGCGGTATCCCACGTCCGAATCGCTCGACCGGCCAGCTGGGTGCGGCCCATCGGGCGTCGATCACCTGGTCGAGGAACCTTCGGGAGCCGCCCTCGGTGAGGGGGGAGGCCGTGTCGTTGTCGGAGTGCGGCCAGTGCTCGGCCAGCCATGCTCGGACCTCGGCCCGAAGCGCATCCGGGGTGACGACTGAGGATGACGCGGGGCTGCTCATGTCGGGACCTTACCGACGAAAGGCTGACCGGGACCAGGCGAGGCCTGTCTACGATGCGACCGTGAACGACCGCGCCTCCGACCTGTTGCCCAGAGCGTACGAACCATCCGAGGCCGAGCCCGTCGTGACACAGCGGTGGAACGACACCGGTGTGTTCCATGTCGAGCCACCTGCTGACGCCACGCCCACCTATTCGATCGTGATCCCGCCACCGAACGTGACCGCGGCACTGCACCTGGGCCATGCGCTCAACAACACGCTCCAGGATGTGCTCATCCGGTATCACCGCATGAAGGGTGATGCCACGCTCTGGATGCCCGGCACCGACCACGCAGGCATCGCCACTCAGACCGTGGTCGAGAAGCGTTTGCTGGCCGAGGGGATCAAGCGCCTCGAGATGGGACGCGAGGCGTTCGTCGACAAGGCCCAGGAATGGAAGGACGACTACGAGCAGGTCATCCTCAGCCAGCTCGAGTTGATGGGTGCCTCCTGCGATTTCGATCGTGTTCGGTTCACGATGGACGAGATGTGCGCGACCGCCGTGCGCCATGCCTTCTTCGTGCTGTTTCGCGACGGCCTCATCTACCGGGGCAAGCGGCTGGTCAACTGGGATCCCGTCACCCGCACGGCCCTGTCCGACGACGAGGTCGAGATGGAAGAGGTGGAGGGCCACATGTGGTATCTCCGCTATCCGCTCAGCGACGGCTCGGGTCACGTCACCGTGGCCACCACCCGACCCGAGACCATGCTGGGCGATACCGCCGTTGCGGTGAACCCTCACGACCCTCGGGCGGCCGCACTCCGGGGCAAGACGGTCTTGCTGCCCATCGTCGGTCGGGTCATTCCCATCGTCGAGGACGAGTACGTCGTGATGGCCGATCCCGACTCGAGCGATGCCAAGGCGGCCTATGCCACCGGATTCCTGAAGGTCACGCCGGCCCACGATCCGAACGACTGGGAGATCGGTCTCCGCCACGATCTCGAGGTCATCAACGTCATGGGACCCGACGGTGCGATCACCGACCAGTACGGCTGGACCGATGTCTCGAACGAAGCCCGTTCGTTCGTCGGCTCGAGCCGCGAAGACGCCCGAACCGCAATCGTGGCGTGGTTCGATGCCAACGGCCTGCTCGACAATGTGCGTGACTACACCCACGCCGTCGGTCACTCTTATCGGTCGCACGTGCCGATCGAACCTTGGCTGAGTGACCAGTGGTACGTGGCCGTCACCGACGATCGCCTGCGCGGCTCGGCGCTGCGAGCCCAGGAGCCGTCCCAGACGCCCGACTTGCCCCAAGGGGTCAGCCCTCGCGGCGATTGCCAGGGCGACGGCGAACTTCGCTTCTCTCCACCGCGCTACGCCCGCACCTACTACGCCTGGCACGAGGGCATTCGCGACTGGTGCATCTCCCGTCAATTGTGGTGGGGTCATCAGATCCCGGTGTGGACACGCTTGGTCGAGGTGGACGCGGCGAGCCCCGAGGTGGTCGCGGCCCTCGAGTCGACGCCGGCCGACAGCGGCAACGCCATGGCGATGGTGGCGAGCCGGTGGTCCGAAGCCGGGGCCGCGCACCTGGCGCGACGCGTCACCGGAAGCGAGATCGAAGAAGCTGTCAGCGTGCCGCCGGCATCGACCCTCTCCCACGAGCCACGCGTCGACGACAGTC
>JAHECQ010000041.1:0-12997 GCA_024641625.1 Acidimicrobiales bacterium
ACGCGATCGACCTCCTCGGTGGGGGCAAATGGCCCGTCGTCGCGGAACAACTCGACGCGCTGGCGCGGGAATCTCCCTGCCTCGGGGGCACGGTCGGTGAACCCGGCCTCCTGATTGCGGAGCGCCAACGTGTCGTCGATCCAACTCCCGTCGCGTCGTTGGGCGACGGGAAGCAGGACCCACAGCGAACGATCGGTCACCGTTGTTGCGAGGCAGCCAGTTTGGTTTCCCAGTCACCGGGTAGGCGGACTGCCTTCGCGGTGGGGAAGCCGAGCATGCCGTTGTGGGCGAACACATAGGCATTCGTTCGCAGCGGGTCGCCGGTGACGGCGATCTGGATGTGTTCGGGCTCGATCACGATGGGCACGAGTCGCTGGGGGTCGGACGATTCGCCGTAGGACCTCGGTGCCTTGCGCATGTTGACGAAATCGGTCAGGGTCCGACGACCGGGGACGAGGTTGGTCCACTCTCCCAGGTAGCGCTCGAACTGGGCGGCCGGGATGCGAGCCCGCTCGTACAACGCCCGCTTGAGATCGTCCCGTGACCATCCGGCGGCCGCAATGGTCTCGGCCAGCACGGGAGTGAGCAGGAGGAGCGGGCGATAGGTGGCGCCGGCGACCCCGAGCGTGAAGACGTACTCCCAGCCGCCGATCTTGGCCAGGCCATCGGCGAGGTAGTCGACCATCTGCTCCGGGTGCTGGCCGAAGACCGAGGTGACCACGCCGCCACCGGTGTAGCGGGAGATCGTGACCACGTTGTCTCCGGGGGCAAACCCGAAGTCGGCCGACTGCGGTTCCCAGCCCATCTTGGCCAGGGCAGCCTCGTTCTCGGCCATGGCCACCCGCCAGGTGTTGCCGTAGGTCCCCTTGTCGGTCTCCCAGGGGAGGAAGCCGGCCACGTTGCGGAGGTAGAGGCGAAGGAACCGTCCGACGGTGGTGTTGGCCTGGAATCCGTCGCGCAGGGCGCCCTGCTCGAAGTTGAAGCCCAGCTGTCGGGCGATGGGACCGTTGACCGTGATGAGTGTCTCGGCCCCTGGGGTGTTGCCGGAGTGCTCGACGCCATAGACCGGATCGGCCAGCGCCTCGGCGATGGCCAACAACACCGGGAAGTATTCGGGACGGCAGCCGGCCATGACGCCGTTGACCGCCACCGACCACACCGTGGCCGCTCGATTGTCCGGAAGCAGAGCACCGAAACTGTGCTGGGGATCGAGATCGGTGAACGCCAGGAATTCCTGCACCGCCTCGAGCGTCGGTGGGATGATGGGCAAGCCGTCCGACCAGCGGTTCTCGTAGTAGAGCCGATTGACCTCTTCGAACGAGCCGGAGAACACCACGTCGGTGGGCCCGGGCTCGGCCACCTCCACGGCATCGGCGACTGCGGCCATGAGGTTGTCGACCACCAGGGGCAACGTGACCTCGATGACGTTGCGCTCGAGGTCGGCAGAGGGTTGGGTGTCGACGTGGCCCGGTACCCGGGCCACCGCCAGGTTCGGCATGCCGAGTCCCCCGGCGGTGGTGGCAGCTTGCCCGAGGAAGCCCTCGCACACCAGTGAGGAGGTGGGAACTCCGGCAAGTTCAGCAGCAGCGGATGCCCGCAACACGGCGGGCGTGCAGCTTCCTCAACAACCCATCCCGGACACGACGGCGTCGACCCCGAGCTCGCGGAGCCGGGCCGCCATCGTGGCGATGATCTCGTGTTCGTCCTCACCGTGGGTCGAGCCGAACTCGCTGTAGGGCACGAATTCGATGCCGGGGAATCGATCGGCCAGCTCACGCTCGAGGATGGGGAAGATCTCGTCGCCCCGGAACAGGTAATCCCAGAGGAATGCCACCTTCTTACCCTCGAGCGAGGCGAGGCGCGGGGCGAGTTCCGTCAGTTCGGCGGTGCGGGGACTGCGAGGCCAGACGACCTCGTAGTCAGAAGTGTTGGTGGGCACGGGATGCACCTTTCCCCGCTCGGAGCGGATGGAGGTCCTCGGGCTGCTCATTGCCCGAGGACTGCTGATCATGGTTCGAGAAGTGACAGCCCGATGAGTACCTCGGCGGACTGGGCGATGGATCGACCGGCAACCGGGAGCGGTGCCAGGTCGAGATGGGTCAACCCGAGGGATCCCAACTCGGCGATGCGCGCTCGCGCCCTCGCTTCGTCACCGACGAGCAGCACGGCATCGACCAGCGAGTCCGGCAACGAACTCGGATCGTCGAAGCCCGATGAGCGGAACAGTCTGTCGTAGTGGGCCATGGCGGCGTACGGGCGAAGGAACGTCCGCGCGGCCTCGCGGGCGACATCGACATCGTCATCGATGAAGGTCGGGAGCAACAAGCTGAACTCGAGCCGCTCAGGAGATCGACCGGCGGTCTCGGCTGCGGACCGAAATCGGTTGCGGACCTTGGTGATCCGCTCGGCCGTGGCGAGGTAGAGCATCGCGCCGTCTGCCTCGGCCCCGGCCAGTTCGGCGGTCTCCAAGGCGACGGCCGCCCATGGGATCGGGATCGGATGGGGTGCGGGCCCGCAACGGCTGTCGGTACCGGCGAAGGATGCCCGGAGCTGGGACGTGATCTCCGAGAGCGCCAGCCGGGGATCTCTCCAGGGGAGACCGGCCTTCTCGGTGCCCGAGCGGTTGTTGGGACCGAGACCGAGGATCAGTCGCCCGTCGGACAGGTCGCACACTGCAGTGGCGGCGGCAGCCAACATGGCGGGGTGACGGAGATGGATGTTGGCGATGCCGGTCCCCAATCCAATGGTCGAGGTGACCGTTGCCGCGCCGGCCAAGGTCGTGAGCGTGTCGTTCGTGAGCACTCGCTCGACCAGCATGAAGCGATGAAATCCGGCCGCCTCGGCCCGTTGGGCCAGGGCGACGGCCGCAGCCGCCCCCGCATCCACGCCATAGGAGGACATCCCGAGTTCCATGGCATCGCACGCTAGTCCCCCACGTCGAGCGCGACCTCAACCGGGCGCGCACGACGCCGTCTGTGCGATGATCGGCCGATGTCCACCACTCCTGCCTCCGTCCGACCGGTCGTGCTGGTGCACGGCGCATTCCATGGTGCCTGGTGCTGGGCCGGGCTCCAGGCCGAGTTCGATCGCCGGGGCATCCCGTCCTACGCCATCGACCTGCCGGGCCATGGAGTCTCGCCCGAGCCACTCACCGATCTGCACGGGGATGCCGAGGCCGTGTCGCGGGTGCTCGAGCGACTCGGTGAGGACATCGTGCTGGTCGGCCATTCCTACGGGGGCGCCGTCATCGGTCAGGCCGACCTCGGCGATCGGGTCAGCCGACTCGTCTACCTGTCGGCCCTGGTGCTCGACGAGGGCGAGGATGCCGCGTCGGCCATGGCCACGTTCCCCTCCGAGACCCCGGGCACCCTGTTCACCCGGCATGGCGATGGCACGGTGACCGCCGACCCCTCCTTCGGCCCATCACGGTTCTACAACACGTGTTCATCGCTGGAGGCCGCAGCTGCGGTGGCCCGTTTGTCCCCGCAGCGCGCCTCGACGTTCAAGCAGCCCACGAGTCGGGCCAACTGGCGTTCGGTGCCGGCCACCTATGTTCGTTGTCTCCAGGACAACGCCGTGCCGTTGGTTGCACAGGATCACATGGCCGAGCGCTGCAGCGATGTCCTCACCATCGACAGCGATCACTCACCATTCCTGGGTGCGCCGGGCGCCCTGGCCGACCTGCTCGCTCCCCTGGCGGCCTGCTGATCTTCTTCTTCGTTCGAACCCCCGACGGTGCTCCTGTAGCGTCGCTCGCATGCAGATCGGACTTGCTTCTCTCGGCGACCTCCTCCCCGACCCGGCCACCGGCCGCTGTTCGACCGATTCCGAACGTCACCGACTGATCGTCGAGCAGGCCGTGCTGGCCGAGTCGCTGGGGTTCGACGCCGTGCATCTCGGCGAGCACCACGGCAGCGGCTATCAGTTGTCGGCGCCCGTGGTGGTCCTGGCAGCCATCGGCGCCCAGACCACCTCGCTCACGCTTTCGACCGGGGTCACGCTGGTGGCCAACCAGGACCCGGTCCGCGTGGCCGAGGACTACGCCACCCTCAGCTGCATCACCGATGGACGAGCCGAGATCGTCGCCGGTCGGGGAAGTCTCTTTGCTCGGACGTTCGAGTATCTCGGACAGGACCCAACCATGAGTCGACCGCTCTACAACGAGCACGTCGAGCTCCTGCATCGCTTGCTCAACGAGGAGCACGTCAGCCACGAGGGTCCGTTGCGGGCACCGCTGGACGATTTCACCGCCCGGCCGCGAGCCGACAAACCGGTGCCGCTGTGGCTGGGCGGCGGCCTCAATGCCGAGACACCGACGTTGGCGGGTCGTCTCGGCCTGCCGCTCATGCTCCCGAGTGTGTTCGCTCCGCCCGACGCGTTCGGTCCCCACATCGAGACCTATCAACAGGTCTATGAGCAGCATGGGCATCCGGGTGTTCCCCGCATCGGGGCCATCTGCCACTGTCACGTCGACACGACCACCCAGGGAGCGCACGCGACCTTCGAGCCCTACTACAGCCAGTACTGGGGCTGGGTCCAGGACCTCATCATCGACTACACACCTCAGGCTCGGAAGCTGCCGTTCGACTACGACACCATGTTGGCCGGCCCCGCCCTGTGTGGAAGTCCGGCCGAGGTGATCGACCGGGTCGGACAATGGACCGCTGCTCTGCCACTGCCCATCGAGCGGCTCGCCTTCATGTTCGATCTCGGCGGTATGCCCAAGGACCGCCTGCGAGCCACCATCGAGCGGTTCGGTACCGAGGTCGCGCCCCACATTCGGTGACCGGCCGATGGCCCACGTGGCCGGTGGCCGCCGACGAAGCGGCTACTTGTCGCGGGGAAAGTCGAAGAGTTGCCGCGCGACGACAACGCGCTGAACCTGTTGTGTGCCCTCGCCGATGTCGAGGATCTTGACGTCCCGGTAGAGCTTCTCGAGCATCCCGTCGTTGCGGACCCCCGCCTCACCGAGGATGTCGAGCGCCGTGGCCACTGCGTCGAGGATGACGGGGGGCGAATACATCTTCGCGTAGCTCGCCTCGAGCACGTTCGAGTGGCCGTTCTTGGCCAACCAGACCGCATTGAGATACATGAGCCGAGCTGTCTGGAGGCCCCGCCGGATCCTGGCCAGACGTTCGAGCGCGCGCTGACGTCGCTGGCCGTGATTCGGGTAGTGGTCGCGGACGAATTCGAGAGCGAAGTCGTGGGCGGCACGACCCATGCCGACACCGTGCGCGGTGTGCAGAGGCCGGGTCATGTTGAAGGTTGCCATCGAGGCCTTGAAGCCCTTGCGTGATTCGTAGAAGGCCTCCCCGCCCAACAGATTGTCGGCCGGCAGGCGCACGTCGTCGAGGGCGAAACTTGCGGTCTCGTAGCCGCGAGAGCCCATCTTGTGCTCGACCTTGAGGATCTCGAAGCCGGGGGTGCCCCGTTCGACCACGAAGGCCCGGTGACCCTCGCGTCCGAGGGCGGGATCGAGGGTGGCCCAGACGACGACCCAGTCCGCCCGTGCCGAGTTGGAGCAGAACATCTTCTGACCGCTGAGCACCCACTCGTTGCCGTCCTTGCGGGCTCGGGTGGCGATTCGGGCGACGTCGCTTCCTGCTCCGGGCTCGGTCATGGCCATCGCGCCCCAGCGGGCCTTGCTGTGGTCGTTGAAGATCTCGAGGAACCGTTGCCGTTGTTCGGGGGTGGCCGAATTGCGCAGCGCCGGACCGCCGAGACCGGGGCCGGGCAGCGACAGCGCCACCCCACGATCCCAGTAGGCCGTCTCCTCGCCCAGGAGGAAGTTCCTGACCGGTTTCCAGTCGAGGGCCGTTGGGCCTTCGTCGGCGCCGATCATCTTGGAGACCAGGCCGCCCTGGCGGGTACAGATCAGGTAGAAGGGATGGTCGACCGGCGGAGGTGTCGCAGTACGGTCGGCCTCGAGTCCCATCGGGCGAATATGTTCGCGTCCGAGCGCACGGACCTCCTCGAGCATCTCCAGCGTGCGGGCATCCAATTCGATCATTTCTGCTCCGATCGATGCTGAGCGCCGAGCCCGGCCAGGAGACTGTCCGGGACCTCGAGCACATGGGCGGCGACATCCAGGTCTGCGCTGTCGAGGCCGCCGGCGGCCATGCCCAACATGCGGGCTTCGCGAAAGCGTTTCTCGGCCAGGTGATCGACGATGAACCCGTGACCGCCGAGGAGCTGGATGCCCACGTTGGTGGCCACGAAGGCGGCCTCGCGGGTCTCGAGCCACGCCTGGGTCGCCCAGAAGCCGGCGTGAGGTTCACTGCGGTCGAAGGCTGCGGCGGCGTCGCGCACCATGAGGCGCGCCGCATGTACCCGAGAGCCTGCGTAGGCGAGATCGAACGCGTTGCCCTGGTGGTGGGCCACCGGCTTGCCGAACACGACTCGATCGGTGGCGTACTCGATGGTCTCCTCCAGCGCGGCCTGCGCGATTCCCACCGCCACGGCAGCGCCCCACAGTCGGGCTCGTCCACGTACGTCGAGGGCGGTGTGGGGGTCGAGGTGCCAGGCCCCTCGGACCGCGGTCTCGCGGAAGTGGACGGTGAGACCGCCCGAGGCCTGGAAGGCGAGCACGGTGACGGGCTCGACCGTTCCGGTGACCTCGTGCAACCTGAGTCCGTCCCCTTCGCTGACCCAGATCCATCGCAGCTCGGGCCATCCGGGAGCCCAGTCGAGTGTCCATGATCCGTTGTCGACATCGACCACGGTGAAGGCCGCCTGCGCGGTGCCGGCCAGACCGTCGCTCACGACCCGTGCTGCGAGCTCACGATCGGGGCAGGCCAGAACCGCTCCCACGGTTGCCCCTGGGCGGTCGGCGGCGGGGAGTCCCCCCGCATCGGCGTGGGCCAGGGTCTCGAGGATCACTACTTTCGTGAGCGCTCCGGCCCCCACCCCTCCGAGGTCCTCGGGCACGTCGAGACCGCCGAGCGGAAACCCGTCGAGCACGTTCAGTACGGCGTCGGGCCATCGCCCGGCCGCCTCGGAGTCACGCACCTGGGGCAGCAGCTCGGCACGGCCCAGCCGTTCGGCTGCCGCACGCAGCTCTTCGACCTCAGGGGCCAGGGCAAAGTCACGCATGGCCGCACTCTACGGCCCCGACGCCTCGGGAGAGGAAATGCCCGGTCAGGGGAACCGCCGACGACGGTGCCGGCGGATACCTGAACATATGAGTTCATTCGCCAACGAGTGCTACGTTCGCGCTTGGTCACACTTTCCGATTCGAGGGGGCTCAACGATGGCCTACGACCTGAAGATCACCGGCGGCACGATCGTCGATGGAACCAAAGCACCGCGTTTCGTCGGCGACGTCGGCATCAAGAACGGCAAGGTGGTTGCCCTCGGTTCGGCGCCCGAAGATGCCACGGAGACGATCGATGCCCGCGGTCGGATCGTCTCCCCCGGCTTCGTCGACATCCACACCCATTACGACGCCCAGATCGTCTGGGACCAACTGGTGAGCTGCTCGCCGTGGCACGGTGTCACCACGATCGTGATGGGCAACTGCGGATTTTCCGTCGCCCCTACCCGGCCCATGCACCGAGATCTGATCATGCGGACACTCGAGAATGTGGAAGGCATGTCAGTCGAGGCATTGAAGGCCGGCCTCACGATGGAGTGGCCATTCGAAACCTTCCCCGAGTACCTCGATGCGGTCGAGGGTCGTGGCTGCGCGGTCAATGTCGGTGCCCTGTTGGGTCACACCGCACTTCGCATGTACGTCATGGGCGAGGACAGCGTCGAGCGTGAGGCCACTCCCGAGGAGATCGCCGACCAACGCAACATCCTGCGTGAGGCGCTGGAAGCAGGCGCGCTCGGGTTCGCCAGCTCGAAGGCGGTCACCCACGTCGGCTACGACGGCAAGCCCGTCCCGTCACGGATCGCCACACCGGAGGAGATCATCGAGATCGCCGGCGTGCTCGGCGAGTTCGACCATGGCGTGATGCAGGCCACGGTGGGGCGGGGACTCAGCCACAACGAGTTCGCCCGCATCGCCGAGCTCACCGGCAAGCCCGTCTCCTGGACGGCCCTGTTGTCGGGCACGCCGGGACAGGACCATCGAGTGGAGCTGGCCAAGGCCGCCGCCGTGGCCGAGCGCGGTCTGCCCGTCTACCCGCAGGTGGCCGTGCAACCGGTCCAGTTCGAGCTGAGCTGGAAGGCACCGTTCCTCTACGAGGCGCTCCGTTGTTTCACGCCGGTCAGCAAGGCCGACCTGGAGGGCAAGAAAGCCATCTACGCCGATCCCGAGTGGCGGGAGCAGTTCAAGGAGAAGGCCGGCAACGGCGGAAAGATCGGCGACCGGTGGGGTCGAACCACCATCTCCCACTACCCGAGCGATCCCTCCCTCGAAGGACGCAACGCCCAGCAGATCGCCGACGAGCAGGGTCGCGATCCCGTCGACGTCATGCTCGACCTGGCCCTCGATGCCGACCTCGAGATGCGCATCACCCAGGACGTGATCAACTACGACCCCGACTCGATCCAGGAACTGCTCGAGGATCCCAACACCGTCATCGGCCTGTCCGATGCCGGCGCCCACGCCAGCCAGCTGTGCGACGCCAAGTACTCGACCGAGTTCCTGTCGACCTTCGTTCGGGGCCGTCACGCCTTCACGCTCGAAGAAGGCGTGCACATGCTGACCCAACGCCCGGCTCAGGTGTTCGGCATCACCGACCGCGGCACGCTCGAGGTCGACAAACCGGCCGATGTCGTGGTGTTCGACGCCGAGGAGATCGGACACCTGGGCAAGCGCCGGGTCCACGACCTGCCCGGAGGGGCCGATCGCATCGTCTCCGACGCCAAGGGCATCAAGTCCGTGATCGTCAACGGCACGATCATTCGCACCGACGACGTCGACCAGGTGAAGCCGGGAGGGCCGCTGCCGGGCAAGTTGCTTCGACACGGCCACGCCTGAGCCGTCTCCTCACCCCGGGTCGGAGCACGTCGATTCATGCAGTTCCTCGATGCCGAGGCGGTCAGCGCGTCCACACCCTGGTCGGCGCTCATCGACTCCATTGCCGAGATCCTGATGGTCGAGGGAGCGAACGCTCCTCCACGTCACGTCCATTCGTTCACCGTTCCCGCCGATGCAGGCCATCAGAACGACTCCGAGGCGTCATTACTGCTCATGCCCAGCTGGATCGAGGGCGCACACATCGGGGTGAAGGCGGTCACCTACGTGCCCTCCAACGCCGGGACCGACATTCCGACCATCAACGCCGCCTACCTTCTCTTCAGTGCAACGACCGGGCAGGTCGAAGCGGTGCTGGATGGCGATGAACTGACGGCTCGTCGTACCGCTGCCGTCTCCGCGCTGGCCGCATCCTCACTTGCCCGAACGGACGCCGACCGACTCCTGGTGGTCGGCACCGGCCAGCTCGCACCGAACATCGCCCGCGCCTACTGCTCGATCCGTTCGCTCGCCGACATCGTCATCTGGGGCCGGAACACCGCGTCGGCCGCTGCCGTGGCCCGCCTGTTGCGCGACGAAGGCCTCCCTGCACGGTCGGCCACTGACCTCGATGCCGAGGTGACACAGGCGAACGTCATTGCCTGTGTCACCGGTGCCACCGCACCGCTGGTCAAGGGAGCGCTCCTGCAGCCGGGCACGCACCTCGACCTGATCGGCAGCTTTCGACCCGATATGCGTGAGTCCGATGACGAGGCGGTCACCCGATCGACCATCGTCGTCGACACCCGCAGCGGCGCGCTGTTGTCGGGTGACTTGGCGCAACCGCTGGCTGCGGGGGTGATCACGCCGAGTGCCATCAAGGCCGAGCTGGTCGACCTGGTGTCGGGCTCCCACCCCGGGCGCATCTCCGAGGAGGAGATCACAGTGTTCAAGTCGGCCGGTTTCGCCCTGGCCGACCTGGCGGCCGCCCGCCTGGCCGTGGGTTCGCAGCTTCTCCGGTGAGAATCGTCGGCGGTGAACTGTTGGGTGACGCCGGCTGCGTCGTCGGTTCGCTGGTGCTCGACGGTGGCCGTGTCGCAGCTCTGGTCGAAGGCACCGCCGCCCTCGCTTCCTCGGGGCCCGTCGTCGACGCCAGCGGACTCCTCGTGGCTCCCGGCTACATCGATCTGCAGATCAACGGCGGGTTCGGCATCGACCTGGCCTCGCAACCCGAGCGACTGTGGGAACTCGGCGCGGCGTTGCCTCGTCATGGGGTGACCGCCTTTCTCCCGACCCTCATCAGCGGACCGGTTGCCACCACCCGGCGAGCGTTGGCGGCCTTGTCGTGTCGCCCCGATGGCTATCGGGGCGCCGAGCCACTCGGCCTGCATCTCGAGGGACCGATGATCAACCCGCGCCGAGCGGGCGCCCACCCCCGGACGGCGCTCGGGGTGCCGTCCCTCGAGCGGATCGAGACCTGGTCCCGGGCGGCGGGGATCCGACTGGTGACCATCGCACCCGAACTCGACGGCGCCTTGGAGGTCATCGGGCAACTGGTCGAACGCGGGATCGCAGTGTCGGTGGGTCACACCACGGCCGGCGCCATCGAGGCACGGGCGGCGATCCTGGCCGGTGCCACCATGGTGACCCACATCTTCAACGCGATGGAACCATTGGGCCATCGCCAACCCAACCTCGTCGGCGTGGCGTTGACCGATGAGCGTTTGGCCGTCGGCCTCATCGCCGACGGGATCCACCTCGATGACCTCATCCTGGCACTCATCATCAAGGCGAAGGGACCGGAGGGAGTCGTGCTGGTCACGGACGCGGTCGCCGCCATGGGTTGTGCACCCGGCTCGTACGAGTTCGCCGGACGGTCGGTCACCACTGATGGATCGCGCGTTCGATTGGCAGACGGCACCCTGGCCGGCAGCGTGCTGACGATGGATCAAGCAGTACGCAACCTCGGCCGTCTGATGCCGGGTGCCGCCAGGGCTGCCGTCCAGTGTGCAACCTCGGTCCCCGCTCGCCTCATTGCCGAGGCCGAGCGGGGACAACTGACCCCGGGTTCCCGGGCCGACCTGGTGCTGCTCGATGAGGACTTGCGCGTCGTCATGACCTTCTGTGGCGGAGAGAGAACCATGTGTGCTGCAGGTCATGAGTGGCGCGTCGTCTGACGGCGATCACCTGATCCTCCGAGGCGACCAACTCAGCGTCGGCAAGCCGGCGGTTCACCCTGGAGATCCCGCGCCAGGTGACCGACCGTCGGTTGTCGCTCCGTCATCGATCAACCAGGCGACGAGCACCGCAACGGCCAGGCCGATCCCCGCCCCGGCGAACGTCTCCGACAGCGCCTTGGCCGTGATGGACAGCACCGCGTCGCCATAGGCCGTCTGGTAGCCGGGGGTGCCGACCGGCGGCAGCACCAAGGACTCCCGCAGTTGGCTGTAGCGATGCAGCCCCCAGGCCGTCAGGGCCGCCAAGCCCACGCTGAACCCGATGAGCCTGAACATGAGCACGAGCCCGGCGCCGGTGCCGCGGTCGTCGTCGCCGCTCGAACCGACGACGGCATCACTGATCGGCGCCAGGGCCAGACCGACGCCGAGACCCACCACCGCCAGTTCGCTCGCCATCGTGACGGTGGCGACGCCGGGGTCCCAGGATCGCCCCATCGAGGCGAACCCGGCAGTGGCGATCACCAGACCGAGCAGGACCGGTCGTCGGTTGCCCGAGCGACCGGCGAACACCCCTCCCGCATAGGAGGCGACGGCCATCGTCACGGTGAGGGCACTCAGCAACCATCCGGCGAGCAGTGCGGTCGATCCGATACTGCGGTCCTTGCCGCTCTCGACGACATTCACGAACAGCGGGACGTTCACCAGCGCGATGACCAACCCCACGCCGATCAGCGCGTTGACCACCAGTGCCGCTATCGGCCCCCACCCCAGTCCCAGATCGAGGTTCACGATCGGATCGGGAGCGTCGTCGGCTCGGGCGACCACCGGCCTCGAGCGGCGACGCTCGACCAACGTCAATGCTCCGAAGGCGGCGCCCGCGACCATGTACATCCAAGGGCCGCGCCAGGCGGGTGTGGTGCCCCCGCCTGTCAGCTCGTCCAGACCGGTGACGGACTGGATCCTTGCCTGTCCGAGCAGTGCGAGATTGAGCGCAATCAGACCCGCCGTCAACAGGGCGGCACCCGACCAGTCGATGCGGCGCGCCGAGCGGCGGGAGCCATCGAGGGTGCGCCACGCCAGCGCCATGCCGATGAGCGAGAGCGGCACGTTGAGGTAGAACTGCCACTCCCACGACAGCAGCCGTACCAGCACGGCGCCGTACAGCGGACCCCACACCCAGCCCATGGTCTCGACCGCCCCCAGCGTTCCCAGCGCCTTGGTTCGTCGAGCGCCGGTGAACACGTCGCCGGCCACGGCCAACGCCACCGGTACGAGGGCGCCCCCGCCGATGGCGCTCAACGCCCGGCCGACGAGCAGCCAGCGGAACGATCCCGCCGTCGGCACGATGAGTGATCCGACCAGGAAGATGCCGAGGCCGCTGACGAACACCGACCGTCGTCCGAAGATGTCGCTCAGCCTCCCCGCCAGCGGAATCGTGGCGATGTAGGCGATGAGATAGACGTTCACGATCCATGCGGTCGAGTCGAGGTCGTCGGGGAGGCGCAGACCAAGGTCGTCGATGATCGGGCGCAGCATCGTGGCCACCACCATCAGGTCGTCGGCCGCGATGAACACCCCGAAGGCGACAACCCACAGGGCCGCCGTGTCGCGCCCGAGCAGGCGGCGAGCCATCAGTCGGCGATGTCGGGCTTGCTGATCGTGATCTCCTCGTCGAAATCGCTCAGGAGCAGGCGCCAGGCAGTAGGGCCGTCGTCGGTCTCGACGTCGAAGGCCACTTCCACCACTCGGCTGTCCTCGGGATCGATCCACAGCTCGATGACCGACGCGTCGTCCACCAGCCCACCGGTCAGGGAAGCCACTCGCTCCCCGGCGACGCTGGACCGAATGTGGTGACGCCCCTCGTCGGTATCGGCTGCAGGCACGAGGGTCGGGTCATCGAGACCCTCGGTGAGCAGGG
>JAHECQ010000041.1:13007-15217 GCA_024641625.1 Acidimicrobiales bacterium
TGAACAAGATCGAGGGGTCGAAGGAGAACGACTCGGGTGCCTCTTCCCATTTGCCGGTGACGGGGTTCGTGATCCAGATCTGCCCATCGATGGCCACTGCCCCGACCTCGGTCGTCATCCCCAACGCCTTGACGCCGATCACCGCGTCGGACGAGGCCGGGGCCGCGTACCGGCCCTTGGCGTCGAGGAACTGGATGGAGCCGTCGTCATCGATGAAGACCGCAGCGCCGGTCTTCTCGACACTGAACGAGGCGGTCTCCACCGCAGCCATGACGGTCGCCGATTGCTCGAGCAGCGTGTCCACCGACTCGATCGTGGCCGTGCCCGAGTCAGAGGAGCAGGCTCCGGCCAGGAGCAGCACTACGCAGAGCAGCACGGACACCGAAGCGCTTGGTGACGCGAACCGGGCACGAGGTCGATGATGGGAGGCGGTGATCACCGGACGATCCTATGTCGGGGGCAGGTGGGTCAGTCGGTCGGCTTGTACATCCGAATCGGGCCGGTCTGCGTCACGGCCTTGGCTTGTTTGCGCCATGGCTTGCCGAGCGTCAGGCCGCCGTCGACGACCTGAGCGGTACCGGTGATCCACTCGGAGTCGTCCGATGCCAGGAACAATGCCATGCGGGCGATGTCCTCGGGGTCACCCATGCGTCGCAAGGGTTGGGAGCCCGACATGCGCTCGCGGACCTTCGTCATACGTTCGGCGTTCTCCGCCTCGTCGATGGCCGACAACTCCCGACCGGCAGCCAGTTGGGTGGCGATGAACCCCGGGCAGATGGCGTTGACCCGGATGTTCTGCTCGGCGAGTTCCAGCGCAGCAGACTTGGTCATCATGATGACCCCGGCCTTGGCCACGTTGTAGAGATGGGTGCCGACGTCGGGGACGAGGCCGCAGATCGACGCCGTCGAGATGATCGACCCGGACTCCTGCGCCTTCATGATGGGGCTGGCATGCTTGATGCCCAGGAACACGGACTTGAGCAGCACGTCCATGGTCAGGTCGTAGTCGTCCACGCTGGTCGATTCGAACGGCCCTTGGGCTCCGACGAAGCCCGCGTTGTTGTACAACACATCGAGCCGGCCCCAGGTGTCGACGGCTGCAGCGATGAGCGCACTGACCTGTTCCTCCCGAGCGACGTTGCAGTGCCGGTAGATCGCGTTGTCGCCGAGCGACGCAGCGAAACGCTCGCCGACCTCGTCCTGGATGTCGCCGACGACGACCTTCGCACCTTCATCGACGAACAGCTTGGCGGTCGCTGCACCTATGCCTGACGCGGCACCGGTGATCACCGCAACCTTGCCTTCGAGCTTCATGGGTTCCCCTTCTCCTGTGAACGCCGACGATGCTAGGAGACGCTCACCGGGCTGTCAGATGGACTGACCTGTCAGATGGACTGGCCTGTCAGATGGACTGGCCTGTCAGACAGGTGCCAGGCCCATGAGCCCGAGTTCCTCTTCCACTGCGGCGGCCGCGTCGAGCGCCACGTGTTCGGCGAACCGGCGGGCGATCACCTGCACCCCGTTCGGCCGGCCCTCCACGATGGAGGTGGGTTGGGCGACGGTCGGAAGGCCCAGAAGGTTGAAGGCAACGAGCGGCGTGTTGGCGGCGAAGATCTGTTCGAGTCGACTCGTCGAGGTCACGTCGTCGCCGGCAGGCCACGCAGGTTCCATGGAGACGGGAAGCACGACGACGTCGACGCGCTCGGTGAGGAGCTGCTGCCACTGGCGGAGCTGGGCCGCTCGCCGGGCGAGGAGCGCATAGAGACCGGCCAGGTCGGTTGCGGGGCCGAAGGAGTCGAAGACCTCGAGCATCATGCTGATCGCCGGCGAACCGAGCTCGAGCATGCTCGAGCGAGACAGGACGTGGAAGTCGGTATTGATCAGCGTCGCCCAATCCCGCGCCGTGGCGGTGAGATCCGGGACGACGATCTCCTGCACGCTCCAGCCGCGCCGGCTCAGCGCCTGGACTGCCTGTGAAACGGCTTCGACGACGTCGGGGTGTGGAGCAGCCCCGGCCCCGAGGCACCATCCGACACGGTTGCCATGGTCGGTCTCGAACGCTGCGGGGACATACCCGGGATCGCGCCACGAACCGGCGGTCATCACCTCGAACATCGCCCTCACGTCGGCCACCGAGCGAGCCATGGGACCCTGCGAAGCCACGAGATCGATGCCGAGCGGACGCTCGCCGGCGGCAGTGAGGTTGTGGC
>JAHECQ010000408.1 GCA_024641625.1 Acidimicrobiales bacterium
GCATGCTCAAGAGCACCGGCACCGACAGCTCGATACCGGCAGCACCAAAGATCGCGATCCGTGTGAACAGACTGTCCGCCGGCACGAGCGGAAGCCGATAGAAGTCGAGCATCTGATTGGCGAAGAACCGGGCGCATGACCCATCGGGGTCGAAGAAACCCGAGTTGAGCTTGGCGAACGCAGCGAACGAGTAGAAGGTCAGCAAGATCCAACGAAGCCCGGGTGCCGTCCGAGCGAACCACCCGTCGCGCCACGGTCGACCGACGAGCCCAGCCGTGCCGACCAGACCGGCCAGCAGCCAGTGATTGCCGAGGACTGGCGCCTCGAACCAGATGGAGATGACCACCGCGACCGGCAACATCGCTCGCAGTCGCCGCTCGTCGGGTAGCACGAGCACCCCCAGTGCGACGCCGCCGACGAGCAAGGTGGCCAATCCCGTTCCACTCCACGAGGTGATCGACTGGCCGAACACGTGCGCCAGCGCAGCGACAGCCAGGAGTCGCCACCATGCCGACGCGTCCGTCTCCGCTGCAGGGTCGTTCAACGGGCCATCGGTCGCCCTGCCCGGCTCAGGTGCATTCAGCCGTGCTGCCACGCTGGTTTCCATTGACTGCTCGCCGAAGCGCCGCCACCGGCAGGCCAGCTGAGTGCAAGGATCACCAGGAGCATGGATAC
Source organism: Acidimicrobiales bacterium (assembly GCA_024641625.1). Taxonomy (GTDB): domain Bacteria; phylum Actinomycetota; class Acidimicrobiia; order Acidimicrobiales; family SZUA-35; genus JAHECQ01. Next base: position 676 of record JAHECQ010000408.1, read on the forward strand.
TCCGGTGAAGATGTGGAACGTGAGGAACTGGGCGAGCGTGATCGGCAGATACAGGCCGATCACGAGATCGGTGGAGAAGGTCTGTCCGAGTGCAAGCATCGGATGCTCCTGGGACACCATGCGGCCAACCATCGGTCGAGCCAGCCACAGCACCATCGCAACGACCCCAGCGGCGATGCTGCGCTCGGCCACGACGGCCAGGGCGCTGAGAGCTACCGACGCCAGCATCGAGCGGTCGGCCAGCTCGGATCGGGAGAGCGGGCTCGAGTTGCGGAATCTGGCGAGGAGCGGCCGCACGGCCTCTCGTAGTTGCTCACCGAGGATCGGCGCCGTGCCCTGCAGGAACGACATCACTGCACCGACGATCAGGGCGATGGCGCCGATCTGGAGACCGGCCTGGATCAATTCTGGTTGCATCGGAGAAACTCGATTCATCGTGTCGCTCCACCCATCGGCATCCTAGGTCACCGAGATGAGGACGACGGCGACCAGCCTCGGTTTCTGATCATCGTGACCGCCTCCAGTTGTGAGTTGACACCGAGCTTGCGGAAGGCGCTCTTGATCTGTGACCGAACGGTCGAGACCGAGACGAACTCGAGATCGGCGATCTCGACCGGATTCCTGCCCTCGTACAGCGCCCACAGAATTTCGGCCTCCCGACCCGACAGCTTGGCGAATGGTCGCAACCGCTCACGCTCGTCATGCTGCTGATCGAGCCACGCCCTTCGATACGCCAGTCCTTGCGAGGTCCGAATCGCTCGGCCATCGAGCACGTCCATCAACGCCTCGATGATGCCATCCAGGGGTTCGTCCTTGCCGAGCACCGCGCACGCACCGAGATCGAGCAACTTGCCCCACAGGGCGTCATTGCTGGTGCCGGTCAGGATCACCACCGGGATGCCGAGCTCCACGATGGGAGAGATGAGGCCGTTCGTCACGCCCATCGGCGGGACCAGATGGTCGAGCAACGCCAGCCGAGGCCGCACCTCGTCGATCAGATCGAGGACCGCTGTCTCGCTGAGCTCATCGGCCACCCTCATCGACACGCCGCGCCTTGCGAGCCGGAGCGTCAAGCCCTCGGCCAAGAGTGGGTGATCATCGACCAGAACGACATCGGTGTCGCTCGGCATCACCGATCTCGGAGATCGAGCGGTTGCGCCTCGGCCAACGATCGGAGAAGGGCCGGTAGTGCCACACCCTCCTCGGGGCGGCCCGAGTTGACCGAGGGCACCTCGATCTGCACGAGCGCGCCACCCGTGCGGCGATTCATCGCGGCCACGGTGCCACCCATCGCCTCGACTGTACGACGAACGATGAACAATCCGAGGCCGGTCCCGTCGGCGCTGGTCGAGAAGCCCCGCTCGAAGACCGACGGGAGGAATTCCGGCTCGAACCCGGCGCCGTCGTCGGCGACCGTGATTCGAACACGACCGGGCGATGCCACCGCCGTCAGCTCGACGCGCGTGGCGTCGGCGTGGAGCCGTGCATTGTCGAGCAGGTTCTGCACCGCCTCCAACACGTCGGGGCCCGAGGCATCGCAGACGAGGTGCGGCTCGATGCGGGCGACGATGACCGGCCCGGGAAGAGCAGCCCGAGCGCCGACCATGTTCGCCAGATCAACCGAGAGGTCGCACTGATGGGCGACCGGCCGGGTGACGGCCACGAGCTCACGGAGCCGGGTCAACTCGGCAATGAGCAGCGAGGTCTGACGTCGCTCGTCCTCGGTCACCGCTGCCGATCCAAGGGCACCGGCGAATGCTTCGACCGAGAACAGCCCGGCCCGCAGGTCGTGGAGTTGTTCCTGGGTGTGTTCGAACTGCTGGGAGAGCCGAACCTGATCGAGGGAGACACCGAGCAGTTCTCGGCGTGTGGACTCGACCGACGAGAGGATGATGGCGACCACGCCCAGCGTGCCGATACTTGCGCCGACCAATGCGAGCACCATGGCACCGAGCCAGGCCGCGCTGGTCACGTCGGCCGACTGGCTGGCCAGGATCTCACCCATTTCGAGGCCCAACAGTTCCATTCCGATGAACGTCAGCGACCACCGCTCGGCTCGGTAGCCGGCGAGCAGCATCAGGCCGGCGCTGAGCCCGAGGGCGAGCGGGCAGACGAAGTCGACGACCTTGACGAGGTCGAGCGAGGTGGTCGATTGGACGGTGAATGCCGCAGCGGTGAGTACAGCGATCGATGCGGCAACGAGGGCGGCCCGCCGGACGAGATCTGGCGAGAACGAGTGGTCAGCTCGACTGGCCGAATACGCGAGCAGCACGATGATCGGCGCGACACCGAGCAGCAAGGGTGCCACGCGGTACGCGCCGTCACCGGCGAGGACCGGGGCCATCCGGGCAGGAAGCAGCCAACCGCTGCCGACGAGCAGCACCAAGAGCCCGGCGTCGGAATCGGACCGGCGGCCACCGGCGCGCCGGCCGGCCAGGAGCAGGAGGCCGCTGGGAACCGTGGTTGCCACTGCAGCCGTGACGATGGCCGACGACAGGATCGTCCGCTCCGTCGGCGTCCAGGGATCGAGCGCAATCAGGAACACCGCAATGACGAGTCCTGCAGCAAGCGATGCTGCCCCACTGAAGTAGCGTCGACCGAGGCCGACGCCACTGGCCACAACGTCTTGCTGAGCCGCCGGCTCCTGATCTTTCTGATTGCCCTGGTGGACAAACTCGATTGCAAACACGTTTCCCTCCGTGCTGCCGCCCCGCGTGCCCCGAGGTGTCCCCCGCCGAGAAGGCAGACGGTACTGGGGGAATGAAGTGTTCGTCCAGCGGTGCAGGCAGTTGCACCCAGGCGTCAATCCCCCAATTTGGGGATTCCCCGTTGTGGCCGAACGGCCACGATGAGTGGACCAAGACACATCCAAACGGAGGACAACAGAAATGCTTCTTTACATCAAGGCCATCAACGCTCTCGCCCGTATGCAGGATTCCGAGCGTGGTGCGACCATGCCGGAGTACGGCCTCATGGTCGCCCTCATCGCCGTTGTCTGTCTGACGGCAGTCGGCCTGATCGGCACGAACTTGAACACCACCTTCAACTCGATCGCTGGCTCCGTCAATTAAGAGGGTGTTCGTCGATCGGTCAGCCGAAGGCTTCGCCGAGGAGCGGGCGCGAGTGTGGGTGCCGGCCAGCCGGGACTCGCTGCTCGCGCTCGCCTTCAGACTCATCCGACGCGGTCAATTGCTCTGTCGGCATCGCAGGTCGACATCAGACCTCGGTGTCAAACTGACTCGCCAGGACCCCAGCAAGCACCGCTCGATCCAACGAATGACGAACCGTGCTCGAGCTCTCGATCACCAGCGGGGTGCAACGATGGCCGA
>JAHECQ010000042.1:0-7176 GCA_024641625.1 Acidimicrobiales bacterium
GGCCATCACGATGACGTCGGCGGTGCTCTCGGCCGCCATCTGTGCCAACTGGAGCGAGTCACCCCGGAGATCGGCCACGCCGTGGAAGATGTCGGGCGTCATGTAGTTGTGCGCCAAGACGACGGCGTTCCGCTCGACCTTCAGCCGTTCGATGTCGGCGACGATCGGTGCCAGGATCTCTCGTTCGATGTCGGGAAGGAAGTGCTGGGAGATGGTGGTCATGGTCCAACTGCTCCTGTTAATTATGCTCGACTTGAGCATTAGTGATGCTAACAGTTGTCCCGACTCGGTACAAGGCGCCCGGGAAGCCGCTCAGCGGTACCGAACCCCCAGGCTGGTTTGCGAGCGCTCGAGCATCACCTCGGGCCGATAGCGGAAGAGCTCGGCCGGACGACCGCTGCGGGCCTCGGTTCTCTCACCGGTCCCCTCGACCAGTCCCGAACGCTCGATCACGCGACGGAAGTTCTGCTTGTGGAGTCTCACGCCGGCGAGGGCCTCCACCGTCATCTGCAACTCGAGAAGCGTGAACCGTTCGGAGAGCAACTCGAAAACCACCGGCCGATAGGTCAGCTTCCCTCGGAGTCGGGCAAGGGCAACCGCAGCGATACGGCGATGGTCGCGACGCAACGGGATGCCGGCCGTCGCTCCCGACGCAAGCCCTCGGTCCTCGAAGTGCTCGGCCACCAATCCGGCTTCATAGAGCAGCTCGTAGCGCTCGACGACCCGAATCCCATCCCACGGCGACCCGAAGCTCAGCTGAACCCGCTGCGCCCGATCACCCCCACCCTCGTCGGCCCAGGCGTCGAGCCGTGGCCGAAGATCACCGGTGAGGAGCTGCGGCACACCTTCCCGGTGATCCTCCCACGGAAGGAGATCGTACACGCCGAGCCATCCGGCTCCGGCCAACGGTGGTCGCTCACGCACCAGGGCGAGATAGGCGATGCTGATCGGTCGGCTGGCCAGGCGGCCACCGCGGCCGAGGTCGCCGAAGCTGTAGAGCTGTTCGACGTAGCCGACCTCGAGCCCGGTCCCTTCACGAAGGCAACGCCGGAGCCCCAGTTCGAGGGTGAGGTCGTGCGAGAGATCGAGCAGTCCGGACGGCAGTGACGCCATCCCTTCGTCATCGACCACCAGTAGCCGAGGGTCGTCGTCGGTCAACGCGACGACAACCGCATCGAGAGTGACGAGAGCAGTGACATCCACCCGGCGGATGGTAAGCCGCCAACGTGGCCGTCGGACGGCCGGGCAGGAGTGCCTGGTCGCTCCACGGGCCGGATCAACACGCAGGGGTTCCTACGAACCGCCCGTCCGCTTCTTCCAGTCGGTCCATCGAATGCCCGATTCCGAGACATACCCGGCGACTGCCTCCCCGATGGTCGGGTAGAGCCGATGCTCGCCGATCAGGCCAAGCGTGCCCGACGGAGTGATCTGGTCCTTCACGACTCCCTTGAGCTCGGCGAAGGCAAGGGTGATTCCCCGCTCGGCAAGATCCCCGTGCAACCGCACCAACACCTCCTCTGCGGTGGCATCGATGTCGGTGATCGGTTCGGCGGTGACCACCACCCAGTGCACCGGCTCGGTGGCATGATCGACCCGCTCGAGGACTTCGGCCCGGAACCCATCGGCGTTGGCGAAGAAGAGCGGGGCATCGAAGCGGAACAGCAGCAGGCCGTCGATCTCCTCGCCCTCGGGGTGACGATCGATGTCGTGGTAGCCGCTCACACCATCGATGCGTACCAACGCCGTCACGTGCGGACGCCAGGCGTTGTTCACGAACGCCAGCAGCGACACGCCGACCGCCAGCCCGATGCCCCACACGACGCCGGCGGCGATGACACCGACGAAGGCGATCATCGACAGCAGGAACTCGCGGCGACGCCAGCGAGCCAATCGGGACACCGCCCCGAAGTCGAGCAGATCGAACACGGCAACGATCACGATGGCGGCCAGTGTGGCGGTGGGAAGGGACGCCAGGAGGCCCGGGGCCGCCACCAGGAGCGCGATGATGAGGGCCGCCGATACCACTCCGGTGAGCTGGGACTTGGCGCCGGCCGCCTCGGCAACCGGTGTCCGTGACGAGCTGGCGCTGATCGGGAATCCCTGGAAGAACCCGGCGGCGATGTTGGCTGCCCCGACCCCCATGAGTTCGGCATCGGGGTCGACGGTCTGCCCCTTGCGTTCGCTGTAGGCCTTGGAGAGCACACTCGTATCGGCGAACGTCACCAACGCAATGGTGAGCGACCCGACGACCAGCGCATCGAGGTCGCCCCACACCAAGCGAGGAACCGAGGGAACCGGAATGCCCGATGGGAGCGCACCGACGAGCTCGAGCGTGTCGCCGGCCCCGAACACCTCGACGATGCCGATGCTGACCACCACCACCACGAGTGCTCGAGGCAACCTCGGCCACAACAGCCTCAAGACGATCAGACCGACGACGGCGCCCACACCGAATGCCGCCGTTTCCCATTGCAGGACATCTGCCGCCCGAGCCAAGTCGATGAGCTTTCCCAGCGGTACCTCACTGGAGATCGAGACCCCCAGCAGCTTGGGCAACTGTCCGAGAATCACGACCACGGCAATGCCGTTGAGATAGCCCACCCGCACAGGCATCGACAGCAGTTCGGTGACGAATCCGAAGTGGGCGAACCCGGCGGCCAGGGCAATGAGCCCGACCCCGATGGCCAGTGCGCCGGCCAGCGCGATGGCCCGTCCCATGTCACCGTCGGCCAGAGGCAGGATCGATGCGGCGATGAGCGGAGCCAACGACGAATCCGGGCCGAGCACCAGGATGCGGGACGGGCCGAACACGGCGTAGGCCAGCAGCGGCAGCACCGTCGCGTACATGCCGTGCACCGGCGGCAATCCCGCCGCTTGGCTGTACCCGATCCCGACAGGGACCAGGAACGCCGTGAGGACGATACCTGCGACGAGGTCACCGAACAGGTCCGACCGGGTGATTCCACGAAGGTTTGCCAGTCCCGGCGGCCGTGCGAGCATGTCCCCATCCTGCCATCCGCCTCGCCGGGCAGCGCGACTCGGCTCCGACGAACCGGCCGGGCTCAGCGGGCATCATGGGCACCAAACGACAGAGGGCACGAGAGGAGTTCCAGCATGATCGTGGCGGGAGTGGATGTCGGAGGAACGAACATCGAGGTCGGACTGGTCGATGAGGACAACGACGTCATCGCACGGGCCAAGCGCAACACCCCGACCAAAGGACCTGACGCCGTGATGGCCACGATCGTGGATCTGGTTCAGTCCTTGGACGAGTCGCCGGTTGCGGTAGGTGTCGGGATCCCGGGTGTGGTTCACCAGGGCAACGTGCTGACGGTTCCGAACCTGTCGAAGTGGAACGCGCAAGTGGACCTGGGTGGAGTGCTGGAGGGGATGCTCGAGGTCCCGGTCGCGCTGGGCAACGACGTGAACGTCGGCTTGCTCGGCGAATGGATCACCGGTGCCGCCCATGGGGTCGACAATGTGCTGGGCGTGTGGATGGGGACCGGGATCGGCGGCGCGATGGTGCTCGATGGTCGGCCGTTCAACGGATCACGGGGGGCGGCCGGCGAGATCGGCCACGTCATGGTGCAACCGGGCGGCGCATTGTGTGGCTGCTCTCGCCGGGGATGTGTCGAAGCCTACGCAGGCCGTCGATCGATGGCGGCCACCGCGGCGGCCATGGTGGATGCCGGGAGGCAGACATCACTCTTCGACATCCGCAACGACGAGGGCAAGAACACGTTGACGTCGAAGGTGTGGGCTCGGGCACTGGCCGAGCAGGACGAGTTGGCCACCCGGATCTTCGGCATGGCCATCGAGATGCTCGGTATCGCCATCGCATCGGTGATCAACGTGGTCGACGTGGAATTGGTCGTCGTCGGTGGTGGGTTGGCCGAGAAGCTGGGCCAGGATCTCGCCGACCGGCTCCGGATCGCGGCGACACCGGGGATGCTGCATCCGCATCCCGACCTGCGTTGGGTCCCGTCGGCGTTGGGCGACGATGCCGGGGTGGTGGGTGCGGCGTCGCTGGCCCGAGCCGCCATCATCAGGGCGTGAGTCTCGGTTCAGGTCCCCTTCAGCGCGCCGGTGTCGACGCTTGCCGAGAAGATGACAACCCTCGAAGGTCGGCGGAGAGCGGCAGGTGGTCCGAAGCGGTCCGAGTCAGGTTCGTGGCGGGGACTTCGACGTGCAGGATGTCAACAGACGGGTCGACGAAGATCTGGTCGATCCGGGCCACCGGCCAGCGTCCTCCCCGGGTTCGACGCGGTCGATGACCATCCAGTCCCCGTCCTGCGAGCCCGGCCTCGATCGTGCTCGCCGCATCACGATCCGACATGCGGAACACTTGCTTCGTCTCCCGGTGGACGAAAGACCCTACTCCAACGGTGGCGATCGACGCAGACCCGCAGACGCCGTCCCCACCTCTCGAAACGATCGATCATGCCCGAGCAGTCAGGCCACCCGGCGCCGGTGCGCAATCGGGTAGATCGTCGGATCGAGCGGTACACCCGACGGGTGGTCGTTGCGGGTGAGGGCGGGGTTGGTTCCGGGCCGAACGTCATAGACGACGTCATCGCCGGCGTAGCGGACCGTGTACCCGCGCCGTCGCCGATCGGTCCGCAGGTTGCCCCCCGAACCGTGGACGGTGAGGGCGTGGAACGCCAGGAGGTCGCCGGGTTCCAGGTCCCAGGTGACGATGTCGAGCGCTTCCCGGTCGGCGTCGAAGTCGGGGATGGGCTCGTAGTCCGGGTTGCGCTCGTACTCATAGCCGCCGGCCGCGAACGTGCGGGGCTGGAACCACCGGTTCCACCGATGCGACCCACGGATGAACTCCAGTGCTCCGCTCTCACGCGTGACCGGGTCGAGCGTCACCCACAACGACATCAGCTGCCGACCGGCGACCGGCCAGTACGGCTGGTCGTGGTGCCAAGGTGTCGGGCTCGGGGTGGACGCTTCCTTGACGAACAGCTGGTCGTAGAACAAGTGGACCGCCCGGGCGTGAAGGAGTTGCGCGGCGACGGCCGGGAGCGGGGACGCGAGGCAGTAGCGGGCAAAGCGCTCGTCGGATCGCCAATTGTCGAAGTTGCCGTGGAATCGTCCGCCTCCCGGCGAGTCATACCCGTGGTAGCCGGGAGCAGGGTCGCCGATGTCGCGCTCTATGGCCTCGGCCAGGAGATCGGTCCACTCCTCATCGAGCAGGCCGCTGAGGAGCACCACCCCATCGCGGTGGAACCTGTCGAGTTCATCGTCACTGAGGGGCCGGAGCGGTTCGCTGTTCATCCTCGATCTCCTTTCGGTGCGATGGGCGATCTGCCATCGTGACTCATCGGGTGCAGCTCAGACCAGGGGATGGTTGGGCTCGAGATCCAACCGGGCCCGGCCCAATTGCTCCCGGGCGGTGTCCCACTCGTAGAACGCATGGGTGGCCAGCATGTTGAAGTCGCGGAAGAAGCGCTGCATCGGCGCCGAGGTGGCGAAATTCGACGAACCGGAGTGGTGGATCATGTCGTTCACCGCCCGACGGCAGAGGTCGACGATGAATCCGGCCCGGCCCTTGAGTCGAACCCGATCCTCCATGGTGAAGCTGCCCCGATCGGCGAGGTCGATGGCTTCCTGGGTGAGGTCGATGACGAGGCGCTGGGTGACGTCTGCGGCCGCCGCCGCTTCGCCCAGTTTGATGTGGCTGTAGCGACTGTCGGCCAGCGCAGCACCGGAGTGCGTCCTGACCCTGCTCCTGACCACCTCCTCGAACGCCGACACCGCACCCCGGATGCCGCCGGAGAAGATGCCCATCGTCTCGCAGTAGATGAAGGGGAGGATCGGCATGAGGTATTGGGGGTTGTCGTGCATCCGGGCACCGGGAGTGTCTCCGTTGCGAAAGTCGGCCGCCGCCAACACCCGATGCTCGGGTACGAACACTTCGCGGATCTCGAAGTCGTGACTCCCCGTACCGGACATCGCCGACATGTGCCAGGTGTCGACGAGGTCGGTGTCCTCGGCCGGCACCAGGAACTGGTGACGGGTGCCATCCGCGCTCGACCCGCCGACGCAGGCCCAGTCGGCGTGCACGATGCCCGAGCCCCAGGTGGCCCGTCCGGAGATCACCATGCCCCCATCGACGGGCTCCACGGTCATGGACGGCGCGGTCGTCACGGGTATCAGGGCGTATCCCTTGTCCGCGAACAGCTCTTCCTGGGCTCGTTCGGGATACTTGACCGCCATCCAGTTGTGTCCGCTGTAGAACGCAACGTTCCATCCGGTCGACAAGCAGGCAGCGCTGATGATCTCCGTGACCTCACGATGCGTGTGAATGGACAGCTCATGACCGCCCCAGCGCCTCGGGACCAGGATCGACAGGAGTTGGGCGTCGATCAGCTCGGCAATCGTGTCGTTCTGGGGCTGGCGGAGCGCCTCGGTCTCCCGAGCGCGTCGAGCGATCGACGGTGCGAGCTGTCGAGCCCGGTCCACCAGTTCTTCGTGGGTCACGCCCATCGTGTGTCTCCTCAACGACGCCGGCCCGGGGAAAGAGGCGGCCAGTCGAGCGCCCCAGCAGGCGTCCGCATCCTAGGGCCTGTCGGCATCGACAGCTGAACCGGGGACAACACACCACCATCGCCGGTGGATGCCCGAACAGCCGTGAGGAGGATGACCCCGGGGTCATCAGTCACCCGACCCACAGCGATGACCCCGATGCCGTAGCAGCGAATCTATGCTGGCGGGATGGCTCCTTCCAAGACGCATGCGCTGGCACTCGCAGGGCTGACGACGTTGTTGTTCACCTTGGTCGGTTGCGGGAGCGACGACGAGCCGCTGGTCGCGGACGACCTCGTCGGCCGATCCTTCGTGGCCTCGGAGGTGGTCGGGCACAGCGCCGTCGATGGCACGGACATCACGATCACCTTCGACGGCGATCTCATCCTCGTGAACGCCGGCTGCAACTCGATGCGAGGCAGCTACTCCGTGGAGGCGGGCTCGCTGATGGTGGGCGCAATGGCGTCGACCATGATGATGTGCGAGGACGCCTTGATGGAGCAGGAGACCTGGGTGAGCGTGCTGTTGTCGTCAGGTCCGGCCATCGAACTCGACGACGAGACCATGACGCTCACCTCCGGCTCGACGAGCATGACGCTCGGCGAGGTCGGTTGATCTCGTTCTCCATTGAGGCAACACCAACCC
>JAHECQ010000042.1:7186-15179 GCA_024641625.1 Acidimicrobiales bacterium
CCGTTGATGAAGCGCTCGAACAGCGGCGACCGGTAGCTGCCTGCCGGTGGCGCACTACCCTCCCTGCAGGATGAACGGGTTTGGTGGTGCGAGAGGTCGGGTGATCGTCGCAGACGGGGACAGTGAGGTCCGCCGACTGCTCCGGGTGAAGCTCGGGGCCGCCGGCTTCGATGTGCGTGAGGCGGCCTCGGTGGCCGAGATCCGAACGGCCGCTCGGCACGGCTCGCCGCCGGATGCGCTCGTGTGCGAGTGGCGCCTGGCCGACGGAGATCCGGTCTCCCTCTTTGCCGACCTGGCCACATGGGGCCCGCAGAAACCTGCCATCGTGATCCTCAGCGAGCTCGATGGCGATGACGACATCGAGCGGGCGTTGGTCGCCGGCGGCGACGATGTCGTGGCCAAGCCTTTCTCTCCCGCCGAACTCATTCTGCGCGTCCGGGTCGCCCTCGTGCGTCGCGCCATCGCCCGAGGTCGCGAGACGGAATCGGATCTCGAGCGGTGACCGACGACCTCGATCTGCGTCCCGGCCACGATCCGAGGCACCACTTGTGGCGTGCCGACACCCTCTCCGGGGACTTACGCGCCGAGTTCGACCTCGCCGTGACCCAGCACGACCATCGGGCCGCCCGTCGGGCCTTCTTCGTTCTGGCCCGCTACAGCCGGCAGACCATCGGCATGCTCCGCTCGGCCGGTGAGCACGGCGATGATGAGTTGGCTGCCGTCACCCTGGCCAACCTCCACGTGTTGCACGAGACGGCGAGAGCGATGCGACGCGATGCCCCAGAGCTCGTTCCCGACCCCGTCCTGCTCACACATGCCGCCCGCGATCACGCGCTCGATGACCTCGTGGTCGAGACGCTCGACGCAGTGGCGCATCCACTCAGCGCCGAGCGTCTCGCTGCCCGTCTTGCCGGCGGGGGGCGCGACGGGTCGCAGATGAGACAGGCGCTCGTCCCGCACCTCGAGGCGCTCGAACACACCGGCCATCTGCGGCGGGACCGGGACGGCCGGTACGTTCGCACCGCTCGAGGCCACAACGGCGTGGATCGCGATCGGGTTGGTCTGACCGTGCTCGCGGGTCCGACGGTGCTGGCCGCGCTCAGCGAAGCGTCCATCCATGGCCTCCGCGACTTCGCCGCCCGAACCGACGAAGCCATCGCCATCGTCGCCGACGCCACCGGGTGGACGCCGGAGACCGCCGCCACATTCGTCTCCCTCGCCCAGGAGCTCTCCGAGGAGTTTCGCCGGGCCGGGCCGGGCCGACCCGGCGATCTGCAGCAGGCGGACCACGTCCGCCGGTACCAGCGCGACGCCTGGCATCACCTGCGCCAGGGCGGGTACGGCGGACTGGTGATCGACGCACCGGCTGGCAGCGGAAAGACGCTCATGGGGCTGCTGTGCATCGCCGACTGGCTGCCCACCCTGGCCGCCGGACAGTCGATTCTCGTTGTCGTGCCCACGCTCAACGTCGCCCAACAGTGGGTCAGGGAGCTCTGTTTCTCCCCGCTCGGCCTGCGTCTTGCCCCCCACCTTGTCGCCATCGGATCGGCCTCGGTGTCGAGGACGACGCATCGACATCGCGGCCACCAGGAGCGACCGGTACGCATCGTGACCTACGCCGCGCTGGCCACGGCGGGTGGACGGCGAGGCAGGGGCGGGTTCAACCGCGACGACATCGAGGCCTTCCTGCAGGGCCGGGACGTGCAGTACATCGTGCTCGACGAGGTGCACAAGGTGGTCGAGAACCCGACGTCGGTCATCGGTGAGGTCACCCGATTGTTCGCCGACTGGCTCGACGACGGAAGCCTCCGTGGTGTGGTTGGCTTCTCGGCAACCGCAGCGCTCCACGCTGATCGGCTGGCTCGCCTCGGTCTCACCGTCACCTGGACGGTGGACGAGGCGGAACTTGTCCGCAGCGGGTTCGTTGCGCCGTCCGCTGCGGCAACGGTGACCTTCTCGCGCTCTGCGCGCGAGCAGCAGGCTCGCGTCGCCGCCCGTGCCTATCGACGAGCCCTGCGCCTCCTGCTCCACGAGCTCGGAACCGACCGCCTCCGGGAGTGGTTCTCGGCGATTCCCCTCGAGCAACGGCTGGATCTGGCCCGCCACGTGCTGCGGCTGCCGGCCGCCGGAGCCGAGGGTGAGCGACGTCTCATCGATCGATTGCAGGGGTTCACCGAGCCCGGTCCCTTCCGCATGCGGGAACTGCCGTTGGTGTGGCTCCTCCAACTGACCCGAGGATGGAGTGATTCCGATCTGCTCGACCGGGCCGTCGCCGCCACCGGGGACGAGGAGCTGCGTCGCCGGGGCGGGCTGCTGCTCGATGAGTTGCACGTCATCCGGTCCGAGCTGGCTGGGCTCGCCGGTCGGCCCGATGTGCGACAGCGCATCGAGGCTCCGGGTTTCGGGGCGGAACTGCCTGCTGCGACCCTGGAAGCCATCGGCGACAGCCGCGAGCACCCATCGGTCCGGTTCGTTTCGGGTCGCGATGCGCTGGCTCGTACCGCGGCCGGAATGATCACCAGTCTCCGCGATGAGTTCCGAGCCGTCGGGGAGGGCCGGATCACTGCGTTGCACGCCATTGTCACCGCCGAGCGAAGCAGCCGCATCGTTCCGAGCGTCATCGTGTTCGAACGCGGTGGTGCGCTTGTTCCCGTCGACGGCGTCGCCACTCCCGGTTGGCGGGGGGCTGCAGGCTCCTTCGCCGGTCTGCTGGCCGATCCGTCGATCACCCCGATGGCGGTTCTCCCCCACGAGCTGTATCTGCCGCACCGGGCCGAACGCCCGCTGAGCACGGCCATCGCCACGCTGGTCCGCTCCGACGTCATCGGCGGTGGGTTGTGCGATCTCCTCGCGGAGATGTGCACCGTCGGCTTGGGTGTGGGCCCCCGTCATCGGGCGGCCCTCCGCTCGGAGATCGCTTCACGACTGGGCACGATGATCGCATCCCTGTCCCTGGGTGACATCGTCCGCGCCGATGAGCTCCACCGGGAGGTCTTCGCCCCCGTGCGGCGATGGGCACGGACCGAAGACCTGGCCGGGAACGCGGTCATCATCGGTGAGCGTCTGTCGCGTCGCGATCCTCAGCTCCGTCACTGGGCCGCGCTGGTGACGGCCTACTCTGCGGTCGCGGCCGCCTTCGATCGACCCACCAACGTTCTCGTCCGACTGACCGACAACCGCTCGTTGCCGGTCGAGATCGTCCACTTCCCGGGTGGTCAACGACGCTCACTCGCCTACGACATCGTCGCCCGCGCCGTGGACACCGCCGTGCCCGGTGGCGATGGTGCTGCCCTGGTCGATGTCGTGATCGTGTCGTCCTGGGCGCGAACCGGCTGGGATGTCCGGGCCCCCAATGTCCTCATCGATGCCACCGCCACCAGGAGTCCGATCGCGTGGCGTCAGCTCCGAGGCCGCGCCCTACGACAGTGGCCGACCTGGGATGCCGACTGCCGGCATCGGCTGTCGACCCTCCTCGCAGGCGAGCAGGGACCGGCGACAGCCGAGGCCAGTTCGCTGCTCCTGGAAAAGGGCAAGGTCAGCCACCTCTACGCCCTCATCCCGGCCGCCGCCAGGCATCGGCCGAACGGGCACAGCAGGGCCGACGAGGTGCAACTCCTCGACGCGACTGCTCTCCAATCCGCCGCGACACCAGACCTGAGGGACCGCCTCGCTCACGCCCTACAGGGAGTCGATTCCGCCGTCGTCGGGGCCTGGCTCACGAGGCACTGATCCGCAGCGGCGAGGGCCGACCGGGACCCCGCTGGGCGAGGCCCGGTCGCTGTTGCCTCGGCGACTACTCGACGGTGATCGTCGAGACCATGCCCTTCTGGAAATGGCTTTCGAAGGTGCCGTCGGAGTCTTCCTCGACGATATTGCAGAAGAAGACGTAGGTCCCTGCATCGAGATCGAAGGTGGCCGACGCCGAGGTCCCGGCTTCGAACTCGGCGATCTCGCCGATCAGGTCGCCCTCGGCGAAGCCGTCTTCGTCGACCTTCCCGGTCTCCTCGTCGATGACGAAGTCGTCGGTCGACTCAGCTCGTACCACGACGAGTTCGTGGGTCTCGCCCCCGTCGTTGGTGGCGGTGATCTCGACCGAGCCGGCTGAGGCCGTTGTCGGAGCCTCGACAGCCCATTCCGACAGCGAGACTTCGATGCCGCTGCCGGAGTCACCGCCATCGGTACTGACCGTCGCTCCACTGCTCGAGTCATCGCTGTCGCCACACGCGGTCAACAGTGCACCGAGCACGAATGCTCCGGCGATTGGTCGTATTGCTTTGATGATCTGCATTGGGTGTCTTCCTTCAGTCGTGGATCGCGTGATTCCGGTCTACCGTTCTACCTCGATCCGAGCTTCCATGCCCAGTGCGCGGTGTCCCTTGATCGAGCACCAGATCGAGTAGGACTCGCGGGTGGGACCGGCCACCAGCTGCGCCGATTCACCCGGTTTCAGGCGGCCCGTCGTACGGTCGGGACCAATGGTCAGATCGTGCTGTCCCTCACCGACGTTCTCCACCAGGAAGACGAGCTCGACGTCGCGAGCGACGTCGACCACGTCGGGTTGGATCTCGAAGTCCGAGAGCTCGATGCGGACCTCGCGTCGAACGGCCACGGTCTCTTCGGAATCACCGAAGAAGATCACCACGAACGAGACGATCCCTACGATCATCACCGCCCACAGCACCACCACACCGGCAAGGATCTCATCCAACGACAGTCCGGCCTTCACCCGGGAACTGGGGGTCTCGTCCGTCGTCTGACTCGAATGCTCGCTCACCGCGGCGAAGGCTAGCAAACCTGGCCTGGACCCTTGAAATGCTCCTTGGGCGCTTCCGAAGTGCCGCGCGTTGGTGTGGGTTCCGCTGGGACCGGGTTCAACGCGACTCGGCTGACGCCTCCCCATGAGCGTTCCGGTGCGTGCCCAGGATGCACGCCCGGTCCACGTTCGGCCATGACCGGATCCTTGCACCAGTTGTTCGAAGCCGGACCGGTGCAGACTGCCTAGGACATGGGGTGTTGCTGCAAGAACGCGGCGAGCGGAGCAGCGACGGCATCGGGCCGAGTCATCTGCAGGAGGTGGTTCCCACCTTCGATGACGACCGTGTCGCTGTTGGGCAGCGCAGCCGCCACCGCCTCGGAGGTCTCCCGGAAGTAGGCGACCGAGTCGGCACCGATCACCACGAGCGACGGCATCGCTGTGCCCTCGACATCGGCACGGGTCAGCGTCGAGGCCGAGGGAAGATCGTGGGTGAACACCGTGATGATGTCGGCCACTGCCCGATCGAACCAGCCCTCGTCGAGCACCTGGTCGACCTCTTCCCGCCACCCGTCCCCGGAGATCGCCGTCATGAGGAGCTCGGTCGCACCCTTTTGGTCACCTCGTTTGATCGCGGCTCCCGCTGCCCCGGCACCGGCCATGAAGTCGGCCGCACTCGGAACGACGATGTCAGCGGGCCCTGCCCCCTCGAGAGAGGTGAACGTCTGGACCCGGTCGGGAGCCTGTCGACACACCTCGAGCCCGATCCGACCTCCGAACGAATGGGCCACGACGTGGGCCCGCTCGATGCCGTAATGGTCCATCACCGCGAGCGCGTCGCGAGCGTACGCCTCGATCGAGCTCTCGGCGACGGCAGCACTCTCGCCGTATCCCCGGCGTCGGTACCCGAGGAAGCGGTAGCCGGACAGCTCCGGCAATCCGGTCATTCCCGTGAATGCGTCGGCCACCACTGCACCGTGAATGAGCAGGACCGGCTCTCCGGACCCCACCGACCACGCCTCCAGGGCGCCTCCTTCGACTTCGACACTGTCCATGGTGGTTCTCCGTTCGCTGCCTTCGGTCGACACTAGACCGACGACGCCCGCAACGCCTCCGGACCACGACCCAGATGGGCAACGCCGGCCTCGGCGTGCCACGCACTATCGTCGGTGAGGAGACCCGATGGATCCATCCCTCCGTTCCTCCACGCCCCCGATCGCGCCCCTCCCGCTCCTGCGCTGGATCTGGCAGCTGGCCAAGGACGTCGTCGACGAGTACCAGAGCGATCGCGTTGGTGACCTCGCTGCTTCCATCACGTTCTGGACGATCCTGTCGATCCCGGCCGCGGTGCTCGCGTTGGTCAGCACGACGAGCTCCCTCGAGTCGATCGTCGGCACCTCGGTCTCCAGTGGCGTCCAGGACGAGGTACAGCAGTGGGTGACCGACACCTTCGCCGATTCGGCGACGCTCGAGGCGACCGTCGCCGAGCTGTTCGAGTCGTCGAGCAGAGGCGTCGCGACGATCGCCATCCTGATCGCGGTCTTCACGCTGTCGCGAGCGTTCGCCGGACTCATCCGTGCCCTCGACCAAGCCTACGAGGTCGAGGACAGCCGGCCGTTCTGGCTCGTGCGAATCGTGGCGATCGGTCTCGGTCTGGGCTCGATCATCGTCGTCGCCGCCGGTGCCACCGTGCTCGCCCTGCTCCCCACGCTGCCCCTCAGCAGCTTCTCGCGCTGGATCACGGCTCCCGCCGTGCTCGCCGCGCTCGTCATGTGGGCTGCCACCGTCTTCCACATCGGACCCAACCATCGAACGCCATGGCGCTATGACCTGCCGGGCGCGGTTGTCACGACCTTCGGGTGGGTGCTCGCCTCGCAGGGATTCGCGTCCTACGTGCGTCTCGCCGGCGAGGGTAACGGCGTCCGGACAAGCGTCGGGGCGATCCTGCTCGCGCTCACGCTGATGTACATCCTGAGCATCGTGCTGCTCGTCGGCGCCGAGGTCAACGACGTGCTGGCAAGACGTGCCGGGGTCATCCAGCAGACCGAGACGCTCACGCGACGGGCCCGAGGTTGGCGAAGCCAATGGCGAACGCGACGCAACCGTCGCACCTCCGCGCCGGCCACCGACGACTGAACACCAGGCGACTCGAAGAGCCGTGATCCGAGCGTTGCCGGTCTCGTTCGCCCCAGGGTCCGTGCTCGTGGTTCGCGTGGCTTCTGACCGGTGTGGCCGAGGAGGCTGTCGAACTCACTCCCGCTGGCCTCATCGAGAGCCGTTGCGGGCGATGAGGCTGACGAACGGCCAGAAACTGAACCAGGTCCCAGCGTCGAGACGACGTTGGGCTTCGGCAACATAGGCGTTCGCCAGTTCGGCGCTGATCCTTCCATCGGCGGCGAGGACCCCGGCCCCGAACTCGATCCAGCCAACGAGAAATGCCTCATCCGGGCGTTCAACCAGGCCATGACTCACCATGGGTCCGGGCTCGAATCCGGCCGAGGTCACGTCAGCCACCAAGTGTCGGACCAGATATGGGTCGTGGACGAACCCCTCGCGGAATGCGTCGATACACCGCTCCAACGGATCGTCGGCCATCACCGACACTGTCGACGCTGCGAAATCGGCGTCGAAGACGGCCAGCTGGCCGCCGGTGTCGAGCACCCGGTGAGCCTCGGCGAGCACCCCGCTCCGGTCAGGGACATGGGAAAGCAGGGTGTGCATGACAACGACATCGAAACTGTCGTCATCGAAGGACAACGCGGAGCCGTTGCCAACTTCGAAACGGACGTTGTCCAGCCCCGAACTCACTTCGTTGGCCACCCGAACGAACTCGGCCGAGGGTTCGACCCCGACGACCTCACCAACACCGTCGAGTGATGCGATGGTTCGACAGACCGGCCCGGTCCCGGAGCCGACCTCGAGCACCCGCGCCCGATCGGGGAAGTCGAGGCGGGCGAGGTAGTCGTTGAGCATGGCCTGCTGAGCCGGCACCCGAGCCCGTTCCTCCAACCGGTCAGCGAAGACTTTCACGATGGCCGGGTCCGCGTTCGCCATATCGGAAAACATGTCTGGCATGGTGCTCCCTCCCATGAACGTGCTGAACGCTACCGTCAACAGCTCCGAGCGGCCAGTAGATCGGCCCGGGCCGCCCTCTCGAGACTGGCTTGTGGTCGTCTGCAGCCAGGCCGGTCTCCGGTGGGTAAGGTCGTGACGCATGGAGACGCTTGATGTTCCGATGCT
>JAHECQ010000409.1 GCA_024641625.1 Acidimicrobiales bacterium
GCCGCTCGCATCTTCAACGCTGACCATTGCTACTTCGTCACCAACGGCACCAGTACGAGCAACAAGATGGTGTGGCACCACACGGTCGCTCCCGGTGATGTGGTGGTCGTGGACCGAAACTGCCACAAGTCCGTGGTGCACAGCATCATCATGACGGGCGCAGTCCCGGTATTTCTCACACCGACCCGCAATCAATACGGGATCATCGGCCCGATCCCACAACGTGAGTTCGAGATCGAGTCCATCAAGGAGAAGATCAGGGCCAATCCGCTGCTGGCCGGGGTCGATGTCGACGCGGTGAAGCCGCGCGTCATGACCCTGACGCAGTCCACCTACGACGGGGTGCTCTACAACACCGAGACCATCAAAGGGCTGCTCGACGGCTACGTCGACAACCTGCATTTCGACGAGGCGTGGCTGCCACACGCAGCGTTCCATCCCTTCTACGGCTCGTACCACGCCATGGGCCGCAAACGCGGTCGGCCACGCCACTCGGTTGTCTACTCGACCCAGTCGGTCCACAAGCTGCTGGCCGGCATCAGCCAGGCCAGCCATGTACTGGTGCAGGACTCGCTCGACACCAAACTCGATCGGCACCTGTTCAACGAGGCGTACCTCATGCACACCAGCACATCGCCGCAGTACAGCATCATCGCCAGCTGCGATGTTGCCGCTGCCATGATGGAGCCGCCGGGTGGGGCGGCCCTGGTCGAGGAGAGCATCGACGAGGCGCTCGATTTCCGTCGGGCCATGCGCAAGGTCGAGAACGAGTACGGCAGCGGTGACTGGTGGTTCGAGGTCTGGGGGCCGGACTACCTCAACGAGAACGACACCGGCGACGGCCGCGACTGGATCCTCGAACCGACCGATGTCGATGGCATCCAAGAGGACGGGGACGAGTCCTGGCACGGCTTCGCCGAGATTGCTCCCGGCTTCAACATGCTCGACCCCATCAAGTCCACCATCGTCACGCCCGGTTTGAACCTCAAGGGGGACTTCGCCCCGACCGGGATCCCGGCCTCGATCGTCACCAAGTTCCTGGCCGAACACGGGGTCGTCGTGGAGAAGACCGGGCTCTACAGCTTCTTCATCATGTTCACGATCGGCATCACCAAGGGTCGATGGAACACGTTGCTGACTGCGTTGCAGCAGTTCAAGGACGACTACGACAGGAACCAGCCCATGTGGCGGATCATGCCGGACTTCTGCGCCAAGCAGCCGCGCTATGAGCAGATGGGCTTGCAGGAGCTGTGCCAGCACGTCCATTCGCTGTATGCCAAGTACGACACGGCGCGGCTCACCACCGAGATGTACCTGAGCGATCACACGCCGGTGATGAAGCCGAGCGATGCGTTCGCCCACATCGCGCGGCGCACCACCGAACGGGTACCGATCGACGAGCTCGAGGGGCGCATCACCACCAGCCTGGTGACGCCCTACCCTCCGGGCATCCCGCTACTGATTCCGGGAGAGGTGTTCAACCGGACCATCGTCGACTACCTCAAGTTCAACCGCGAGTTCGCTCGCGAGTGCCCGGGCTTCGAGACCGACATCCACGGACTGGTCCTGGAGCCCGATGCCGACGGCACGATCGGCTACTTCGCCGATTGTGTTCGTTTGGCCGCCCCGTAGGCATCGATGGTGCGTTGCCGGGCGACGGCGTGGTCGACGATTCGCTCGGGGTAGGTGTCGCCCAGAACGATGCCGGCACCTGCCAATTCGAGTGGGCCCATGGCCCACGGTTCGTGGATCGACGACGACCTCAGGGCTTCGAGCTCCGGCACCCAGGTTCGCACGTAGTCGCCCGAGGGGTCGAAGCGCTTGGCCTGAGCAGTCGGGTTGAAGATCCGGAAGTAGGGCGCAGCGTCGGGGCCGGTGCCCGCCACCCACTGCCAGTTGCCGGCGTTCTGGGCCAGGTCGGCATCGAGGAGTTCCCTGCGGAAGTAGCGCTCGCCGAGACGCCAGTCGATCAGCAGGTCCTTCACCAAGAAGCTGGCAGTGATCATCCGAACCCGGTTGTGCATGAGTCCGGTTGCCGCGAGCTGACGCATGCCTGCGTCGACGATCGGGTAGCCGGTACGGCCATGGCACCAGGCATCGAAGTCGGTGGGTGCGTCGCGCCAGACGATCGAATCGAACTCGGCCTTGAAGGCGTTGGTGGCCAAGGTGGGTCGATCGAAAAGCAGATGGAACCACCAGTCCCGCCAGGCCAGTTGGCGGACGAAGGCCCGACGGCCCTCGGAATGCAGACCGGTCACCTCCACCACGGTGCGGGGTGACAACGCGCCGAACTTGAGATCGACCGAGAGGCCGGACGTGCCGTCGATGCCCGGCAGATCACGGGTCTCGGGATAGCGATCGACGCGATCGAGCCAGTCGACCAGCCGGTTCCACGGTGGATCGTCGCCCCGAGACCGCCCGGTCGGTCGTGGCGACCCGTCCGCGGGCGGCGGATCCGTTGGCCCCAGCAGTTCCGGGAGTGCCGGCTCATCGGCCAGGGCGGCGCTCCATCGTTTGTAGAACGGTGTGAACACCCGCGAGAGGGTTCCCTTCGCGGTCAAGACCGACCCGGGGGGCAGGACCGAGTTGCCGTCGTGAATGATCAGGCGCGCCGGCTCGCCCAAGGAGGCCAATGCCCGGCGAACCGCAGTGTCGCGCCGTTGGGCGTAGGGGCTGGGATCGCGGTTGACGTGCACCTCGTCGGCTCCCGCCTCGGCCGCCAGCCGGGCCACGGCCGCCGCCGGCGCAGAGCCGCTCAGAACGATCAGGTCGGCGCCCCGCACCCTGAGCAACCGATCCAGCGATTCGAGGTAGGCGGACAGCGTGGCCTGACGGCGTGAGCCGGCTTGCTGCATGACCACTGGGTCGATGACGAAGGCGGCGATCACGCGATCGTGTGCCCGGAGGGCTGCCTCCCACGCCGGATTGTCCTCGATCCGTAGATCGCGCCGGAACCAGACGATGGCAGCAGGGTCGTCGGTACGGGGCATCGAGTCAGTGTGGCGACTGCAACGGCAACTTCGGCATCGCCCGTGGCATCAATGCCGATACCGGTCACGTCAGCAATTCTCGTGCTGGTGACGAACGTGTCATTGCGTCGACCGGAGCGCCGATACGTTACAACGCGAGCAACAATCGGACCTGAGGAGCACCGTGAACGATTCACACACCGCATCGCGCCGTTCCGCCCTGGTGGAACTGGCCACCAATCTTCGTTGGACCTGGGATGCGCCGACCCAGCGTCTCCTGGAAGATCTCCCCGGTGCCGATGCGCACGTACACCCGGTGCGAACGCTCGAGGCCCTCAGCGACGCATCGATCCGGTCCTTCGTCGAACTCCGGGCGTCAGAGATCGACCAGCGCCACGCCGAACTCTCGGCCGTGGTGAACGGCGCCGTCGAGGGAGGTGCCCCAGAGCGGGCGATCGCGTACTTCTCCCCGGAGTTCGGTGTGGCGGCCACTGTTCCCCAGTACTCGGGTGGCCTGGGGATCCTGGCGGGAGACCACTTGAAGTCGGCCAGCGATCTGCAGATTCCGCTGGTGGGCGTCGGGCTGCTGTACCGAGAGGGCTTCTTCCATCAGCAGATCGTCGACGGTCGACAGCAGGAGCGCTACGAGGTCATCGACCCCGCCGACATCGGCGCGTCGGACACGGGTGCGATGATCGTCGTACCGGTGGCCGGTGAGCAGGTGCGGGTTCGCGTCTGGCAACAAATGGTGGGGGCGACGCCACTCGTGCTGCTCGACACCGATGTCGTGGGCAACTCCGACACGGCCCGCAAGATCACCGACCGGCTCTATTCGGGGGACCGTCGGCATCGTCTCGATCAGGAGCTGATCCTGGGAGTCGGCGGCGTCCGCGCCCTTCGGGCCTTGGGGATCGCTCCGCTTGTCTTCCACCTGAACGAGGGCCACGCGTGCTTCCTGCTGCTCGAGCTCCTCGGAGAGTTGGTCGACACGGGGATGACCCTGTCGG
>JAHECQ010000043.1 GCA_024641625.1 Acidimicrobiales bacterium
GACCAGCGGACGCAAACCATAGGAGACGTGGCCGTCGTTGCCGTATCGTGCGCCATCGACCAGCCAGACCCCCACGATCTCCTGGGACTCGCGGCGATAGGCCACGACCCGATCCCCGGGCGTCGGCCCCCAGGCCCGTTCGCCGTCCGGGGCCGCTCCGCAGGGTCGAAGCTCGCCCGGTTCGAAGGAACCGCCGAAGGCGGAAGTGGACAGCGGCGACTGCTGCCAGGTCGAGGGCAGCGTGAGCTCTTCGTCATAGGCGTCCCAGGCGTACCGTCGCGGGTCGACGTGCCTGCGACCGAAACGCGCCAGCCACACCCGGTGTTCGAGTTCCATGACGAATCCCGGTTCGGGACTCCGCTGCGGCGGATTCCAGGGTGGCAGCTGCGAGGGCTTCGCGTGGTGGACAGCGATCGAACGGCTCATGGCCCCACTATGAACAGCCCCTGTGACAGTCCCCCTGTGACGGTCCCCCGGTGACAGTCCCCCTGTGACGGTCCCAGGGGCTGAGGTCCGACCGTTCGTGGGCGACCGGCGCTGCCCGATCACCGGCGCTGCCCAATCGGTGGCCCCCGGCCCGATCAGTAGGCCCCGGCGCCGACCGATGCCAGGAACCGCGCCGGATTCCCGACCAGCATCGTGTCGATCTGTTGATCGGTCACTCCAGCGGCCAACAGGGCCGGTACGACGTCCTGGCTGATGTGGAGGTAGTGCCAGTTCGGCAACGTACCCAGTGGCACCTCGCCGACGATCCAGTCGATGTAGCAGGAGGCGTCGTGGCTCAACACCAGCTGTTCGACGTAGCCCCGCTGACACAACGCGGCCACGACCGACACCCGCTGCTCGGTGGTGAGGTAGCCGTCGATCCCGAATCGGTCCATGCCGATGATGCTGCCCTGATCGAGGATTCGTTGGAGGTAGTCCAGATCGTCGGTGTCGCCACAATGGCCGATGATGACTCGGGACAGATCCACACCCTCCTCGGCGAAGATCCGCTGCTGATCGAGACCGCGTTCGCTCCGGGCGTGGGTGTGGGTGGTGATGGGGCACCCCGTCTCCCTGTGGGCTCGAGCGCACGCACGCAGGGTGCGAGCCACATCCTCGGTGACCCCGGGGAGATCGGTGGCGCATTTGATGACCCCGGCGCGCACCGGTCGGCCCGACGTGTCGAACGCGTCGGCGATTCCCTCGGTGATGTCGCGCACGAAGTGGGTGGTCATGACGTCGACGCCATCGGAACCGTGTTGACGCCGGCGGTAGTAGTGCGGAAGCTCGTTGAAGGTGTAGAGGCCTGTCGCGACGACGATGTTGAGCTCGGTTCGCTCGGCCACCTCGACGATACGCGGGACATAGCGGCCCAGGCCCAGGGCCGTTGGATCGATGATGGTGCCGATGCCTGCGGCGTGGAGCTCGTTCAGGCGTTGCGCGGCATCGTCGATGCGGAACTCATCGGATCCCCACTCCTCTGGATAGTTCATCTGGATCTCGGGCGAGATCACGAAGACGTGCTCGTGAACCAGCACCCGGCCCAGTGAGTCGGCACCGATCGGGCCACGGGCAGTTTCGATTTGCGTCTCCTGGGTCATGGGCTCGACGCTACGGTGTGGGAGTCACTGTCGGCCAGTCGGCATCGGCCGACACCCGCAGCGGCAACGAACAGCAAGAACGCAACCGAGAGAGAGCGGCTCGCCATGACCCAGCACATCACCACTCAGCCCTGCGATCGCCGGGTCCAGGTCAGCGTGGGCGGGGTCACGATTGCCGACTCGACCCGCGCCGTCGAGCTTCACGAAGGCTCACTTCCGGTCCGCTACTACCTGCGCAAGGCCGACGTGAAGATGGACCTCCTCACCGCCACGGATACCTCGTCGGTCTGCCCCTACAAGGGGAAGGCGACCTACTGGACGGTCGAGGCGGACGGGCAGCGCTTCCCCGATGTCGTGTGGTCCTACCCGACCCCGATTCCCGAGGCCGGCGCCATCGCCGACCTGGTCTGCTTCTGGACCGAGAAGCCAGGGATCGAACTCACCCTGGCCGACGCGTGACCTGATTGCGGCCCAGGATCTCCGTTCCCGCAGGCTCGGGGCCTGCGTCGTCGCCGGGCGACGATGCCCTGATCGACTCCCCACGCGCCTGGTTGATGGTGGCGGCAACGTTCTTCTCGTCGTTCGTCACCCTGGGCATCGCCTACAGCTTTGGCGCCTTCTTCACCTCCATGGCCGCCGAGTTCGACTCCACCAAGGGTGCAACGGCGATCATCTTCGGTCTGACGACATTCAGCTTCTTCTGGCTGAGTCTGATCACCGGCCGAGCCGCTGACCGCTGGGGTCCCCGTCCGGTGCTCCTGGTCGGCGCCATCGCGCTCTGCATCGGATTGCTCGCGACCAGTCGGGTGCAATCGCTGGGCGTGGGGTACGTCACCTATGGCGCCGGCGTCGGTCTGGCCGCCGCCAGCGGTTACATCCCGATGGTGGCAACGGTCGGAGGCTGGTTCGCCAGGAATCGGGCGGCCGCCGTCGGGTTGGCGGTTGCCGGCATCGGAGCGGGAACCATGGTCGTCTCGCCGTTGTCGGCGACCCTGATCGAGCGCTACGGCTGGCGCACGACCTATGTGATCCTGGCGTTGGCCGGGACAGCCGTCCTGATCCTGTGCGCGCTGGTCATCCAACGACCTCCCGGACAGGTCCCCGGACAACCGGCCCGGTTCGCGGAGGCTGCCCGGTCGCCGGTATTCCGGCGACTGCACGTCTCGGCGCTGTGCTCGGGGTTGGCCCTCTTCGTGCCCTTCGTCTTCGTCGGCCAGTACGCGAAGGATCGGGGCGTCGAGTCGGTGGCCGCAGCCATCCTGGTGGGCGCTCTCGGCGGCGCCAGCATTCTCGCCCGGATCGGGTTCGGCAACCTGGTGCGACGCTTCGGATCACTTCGGCTGTATCGCCTGTGCTTCGCGTTGTTGTCCGGCAGCTTCCTGCTGTGGCTGGTGGCCGGCAGCTCCTACGCGGTACTCCTTGCATTCGTCGTCGTGCTCGGAGTCGGCTACGGCGGGTTCGTGGCCCTCAGCACCATCGTGCTCGCCGAGCGATTCGGGGTCGCCGGTCTGGGCTCCATCATGGGCCTGTTCTACACCGCCCAGGGCCTGGGTGGTCTCATCGGCCCGCCTACTGCGGGCTGGATCATCGATCGCACCGGCTCCTACCAGGTCATGATCCTGTTGTGCTGTGGCCTGGAAGCCGCCGCGCTTGTCCTGCTGATCGGGCTGCCCACCACGGCCGACGGCTCGCTCGCCCCCGAACCGGCCTGACTCGGCGCTCGGGCTACCATCCCCGTCATGACGACAGCCGCAGATCTCGACGCGTTCGCCGAAGGCAAGACCATCCCGCTTGCATTCCTCGACATGCTCGCCTCCAACAAGGAACGCGTCGGCTTCCGCTGGAAGGACCAGGACGAGACCTGGGCAGAGGTCACGTGGGGTGAGTTCGCCGACCATGTCGCCCGCGTGGCAGCAGGGCTCTCCGCTCGGGGCCTGAGGCGCGGTGATCGTCTCCTGTTGATGCTTCGCAACGTCTATGAGTTCCATGTGCTCGACACTGCTGCGCTGTTTCTCGGAGCCACGCCCGTGTCGATCTACAACAGTTCGCCGGTCGAGCAGGTCCGGTACCTGGCCACCGATGCCGAGGCCGGCATGGCCATCGTGGAGACCGAGGCGTTCCTGCGGTTGTTCCAGGCAGCAAGAGACGATCTACCGGCGCTTCGCGGCGTGGGCGTCGTCCGGGGCGAGGGGGCGGACTTCGGCTACGCCGACCTGCTGTCGTCGGATCCCCTCGATCTCCACGAATTGGCGCGAAGCGTTGAGCCCGACGACCTCGCGACCCTGATCTACACCTCGGGGACAACCGGTCCCAGCAAGGGGGTCATGATCGATCATCGCAACGTCGTCTGGACGGCGGAGTCGTTGCGCCTGTCGTTCGGCTGGGACACGTCGAGGATGGCAGGGATGCGGGTCATCAGCTATCTGCCGATGGCCCACATCGCCGAACGAGTGGTCAGTCACTACCAGGCATTGATCGTGGGGTACGAGATCACCTGTTGTCCGGACCCGACCCAGATCGCGGCGTACGCCGGTCACGTCCGGCCGCAGATCATGTTCGGTGTTCCCCGCGTGTGGGAAAAGATCTACGCCGGGGTGAACGCCGCGCTGGCCGCCGACCCGGACAAGCAACGAGCGGTCGACGACGGCATTGCCGCCGCCCGACCGTTGCAGGAGAAGATCACGATGGGAACCGCCACCCAGGAGGAGATCGACACCTACCAGTTCCTCGACGATGTCGCGTTCCGGCTGATCCGCGAGTTGATCGGCCTCGACCAGCTCGAGTCCGCCATCACCGGCGCAGCGCCGATTCCGACCGAGATCCTCACCTGGTTCCGCACGATCGGGGTACCGCTGTCGGAGATCTACGGCTTGTCGGAGACGACCGGCCCGATGACCTGGGAGCGCGTGAAGGTGAAGCCTGGCTCTGTGGGCGTGGCCTGCCCCGGCGTCGAGGTTGCCCTGGCCGACGACGGTGAGGTCATCTGCCGGGGCGGCAATGTGTTCCGGGGTTACCTCAACCGCCCCGACTTGACTGCCGGAGTCCTCGATGCCGACGGGTGGTTCCACTCCGGCGACATCGGCGAGTTCGACCAGGACGGCTACCTGACGATCATCGACCGCAAGAAGGAACTCATCATCACCGCCGGCGGGAAGAACCTGTCGCCGGCCAACCTCGAAGCTCGCCTCAAGATGATGCCCCTCGTCGGTCAGGCCTGCGCCATCGGTGACGGCCGTCCGTTCGTCTCCGCCCTGGTGGTCCTCGACCCCGACGCCGCACCCGCCTGGGCCGCAGCGAACGACATCGCCTTCTCGTCATTGACCGAGCTGGCCGAGGACCCCCGAGTGGTCGCCACGATCGAAGCCGAGCTCGCCGACGCCATGGCCGAGTTCAACAACGCCGAAAAGGTGAAGAAGGTCAAGGTCCTCGGTGACGAATGGCTGCCCGACACCGATCTGCTCACCCCGACGTCGAAGTTGAAGCGCCGGGGCATCCACGCCCGCTTCGCCCCGGAAATCGACGCGCTCTACGCCTGAGGGCCACGACGAACTCCGATCAGAGGTCGCGCCGCAGGGAACAGGATCGGGCAATCCGTCCGGGATCAGGCAATCCGGTCGAAGTGGACCCGCTCGGGTGACGTCGCCGGCAAATGCCGTCGGGCGAAGGCGACCGCACGATCGATCGCATCGGAGGCCTCCGGCAATTCCCGATGGTAGTGCCAGGCGTGCCACAGGCCATCCCAGATCTGATGCTCCACCGTTCCGCCGACCGCGCTCACGCGTGCGGCGAAGGTCTCGACCGTCGGGTGCATGCGTTCGGAGGTGGTGGACTGCAGCAGCAGGGGCGGCAGCCGCGCCAGGAGATCGTCGGACATCGCGGCGGGCGAGATCGACGGATCGCCGGCGTCACCATGCCCGACGTAGGCCGCGCCGAGCGGCTCGGACTCACGCGTCGGAGGGCGACGAAGGTCGAGGTGTGGGCTCAGTCCGATGATCGCGTGCACGTTCGCTCGGGCCGATCGATCCGCACCGGCGGCTGCTGCGGAGGGTTGCGAGACGGAACCCTGATCGAGCCGTTGCCACAGCCCGAACGCGATGTTCGCACCGGCGGAATCACCGGCGAGTACCAGGCGCCGGCCGGCCAGAAGCGACCGTACGACCGACTCTGCGTCATCGATCGCTGCGGGAAACGGATACTCGGGAGCGAGGCGGTAGTCGATCGACACGACACTCGGGGAGGCAACCGAAGCATGGGGGCGGGCCAATCGAGCAGTGATCGGGGCAGAGGTCCAGGGAGTGCCGAGGCAGAAGCCACCACCATGGAAGTACACGATGGCCGATTGGGTGAGGTCGCCGGGATCGAAGGCCGGCCCGGCCCACAGGGTTCGGATGCCGCTCACCACGATCTCCTGGTGCGGGGCCTCGCCCTCGGCCAGATCTTCTCCCCAGGCATCGTGCTGCGCCCGCCGCCATGCGGCCACGGCAGCCAGATCACCAAGGTCGGGCAAGGCAAGATCGCCACCCTCACGATCACTGCCCCGGCGCAGCGCCGCCAGTCGTGCCTCTGCTTCATCGGAGCGTTGGATCGACCCGTCAGAAGCACGATTGATGAAGACACTCACCACGCATGAGACCGTAGTGGATCTCACGGCCGGTGAGGCCGATGGCCCCGGTGCACCCGGGGCGATCGCCATGGCTCTACCGGGGGTTCCGATGCCGATCGACCCACTCGAGAAATCGATCACGTTCCCACGTGTTGATCACCAGGTCCTTCGGGGCCCAACCTCGTTGGGCCGTCCGTACGCCGTACTCCATTCGACCGAGCTCACTGGTGTGATGACTGTCGGTGTTGATCACCAGCTTCACGCCACGCTCAACTGCCTTGCGCACCACGTCGGAGGCAGCATCGAGACGCTGGAGCGCCCCATTCACCTCGAGGGCAACGTCGAAGCGGAACAGCGCCTCCACAACGATGTCGATGTCGAGTTCGATACCCGGTCGTCGGCCGATGTAGCGGCCGGTGAGATGCCCGATCGAATCGACCGTCGGGTCCGAAATCGCTTTGACCAACCTCACCGTCTGCTCACGTTCGCTCAGATCGAAGTGCGAATGAACCGAGGCCACGGTGTACTCGAACAGCGCCCGGAACTCCGGGTCGTAGTCGAGCCCTCCGGTTGCCCCGATGTTCAGCTCGCATCCCCAGAGCAGGGTGATGGACGGATGGTTGCACTGGACCGCTGCGATGTGCTCCTTGTGCGCCAGCATCTCCTCGGCGCTCGAGCCGTTGATCGCCAGATCCTCTCCGTGGTCGGTGATGGCCAGGTACTCATAACCCTGGGCCGCGGCCTCGGCCACCATCTGTTCCACCGTTGCCCGGCCATCACCCGAGCGATCGGTGTGATAGTGGAGGTCACCTCGGATGTGCACCCGCTGCACGAGATCGGGCAACCGGTCGGCCGCTGCGGCCTCGATCTCACCCGCTCCCTCACGCAACGTGGGAGGCACTGGTTCCAACCCGAGCGCCCGATAGAGGTCATCCTCGGTCCGCGCCGGGGACCGTTGCTCGGTCTCGAGCGTGAAGAGTCCGTACTCGTTCAGGGTCATGCCCTGCGCCATGGCTCGCTGACGCAGGGCGATGTTGTGCGCCTTGCTCCCGGTGAAGTACAGGGTTGCCGCGCCGAAGGCATCAGGCGGCACGACCCGGACGTCCACCTGGAAACCACGAGCGGTCAGGAATGATGTCTTGGTCGAACCCGAGCCGATGATCTCCCTGACCTCGGGGTGGTTCCGAACGAAGTCCATGATCGACTCGGGATCGGTGGACGCGACGGTGAGGTCGACATCGCCGACCGTCTCGACGAAGCGTCGAAGACTGCCGCAGTAGGCGACATCGGTCACCTGCTCGAGCGCCGAGAGATCGTCGACCAATCGTTCGGCCAGGGGAAGCGCATCGGCGATGGGCGTCCGTTGATGCTTTCCCGGCGAACCGAGCCGCTCGAGCGCTTTGGCGATCTTCGCCTCACTGGCCGGTCCCATGCCACGAAGCGTTCGAATTCGTTCGCTCGCAATGGCTTCGCGCAGACCCGCGACATCCTCGATACCCAGCTCGTTGCGCAGAAGCTGCAGCGTCTTGGGGCCGACGCCGGGGATGCGGCTCAGGGCCAGGACGGCTGGGGGAAACTTCTCGCGAAGTTCCTCCAGCTTGGTGACCCGGCCATGGTCGACCAGCTCGCGAATCTTGCTTGCCGTCGCCTTCCCGACACCGCTCACCGCGGTGAGTTCGGGCATCGTCAGGGACGCGAGGTCTCGACCGTCGGACTGCAACGCCAGACGGGCAGCTTCGTACGCTCTGACCTTGAAGGATTGAGGACTTCCCTCCTCCAACGATGTCAGTTCGGCCAGCTCTGCGAGCATGGCCAGCACGTCGGCGTTGCCCGCCCGATGAGTCGACATGCGCCGAGGCTAGTGCGGCCCACGGGCCCGGGAACTCAGACCCGGCGAATGGCCGTGAGCGCTACCGAAACGTCCAACTTGCGCATTTGCGCCAGGAGTCGCAGGTGGCCGAGTGAGAGATCCCCGAAGTTCCTGCGCAGCATCGAGTTCCTTCCCGAGGATTCACCCCAGGCGTGAGGCTCGCCGATGACATCGAAGGCTGCAGGCGTCCCGAAGCCGACCTCGGAGACGACGCGCTCCAATTCGGCCGATGCATACACCTGGACCGATCCCGTTTCGTCGCTGACGTTGAGGACCAACCCGTCGATCGGTCCGCCGGAAACCAGGCCCATGATCCGGCCGTTGATCGTGGCCGTCACCCGACGCGACTCTCGCTGACGATTGAAATCGTCAATCGTGCGCGGATGGGAGTCGGGTCCGCCGGCGGTACTGATCGATCGCTTCTCCTGCCCCCGCCAGTGCTCCGGCCAGATTGCCCGGTTCTGGACGGGGATCCGCCATTCGTCGGGCATCGCCAGCATCTCGACGGTTCGCTCCAGTCGCAGATGATCGAAGACGCTGACATCGATCCACGGTCGCGACGACCCGGGCTCGTTGACACCACCCTGTTCGATGGTCTCGGCCAACAGGTGTGTGAGCGTCGAGAGGTCGACGCACCAGAGCTGCAACTCGGCGTCGTCGTAGAACGTGTGATAGATGCGACCGCCGGGATGCTCCGGCGTTTCCAGCTCGATCCAGACACCCGCCTTCTCGATGCAGGCCAGCGGCAGACACGCTCTGGGAAAACCGAGACTGGCGTCGCGGGCATGAATGCGGCGGACCTCATCGAGGCGATGGAGCCCGTCGAAGAACAACGAACCGAAGCTCGATACCTGATAGTTGATCCAGAGGTACCGCAGCTCCGCGGGCAACCGAAGATCCCCGATCGAGCCTTCGATCTCCGCCACGCTCCGCGCCGACTGCTGAATCCGCCGGTGCCGCTCGACCTTGATGCCGAAGTCGCTCGCCGCGAGCGCGAAACGCTCTATGGCTTCCTCCAGCAAAATCACGAACGACCTCCACTCGACTCGACCCGATGGTCGACTACGCCAAACGCCCGAGGTCGGTGACCTCTCCCCCATCGTGACGCGCTCGTTTGCCCGGCGTCTCTGGGCAGAGTTGACCGCCGGTCGAGCACCCTCGCGCCACCGATCTGATTACGGTGGGGACCAATGGCAACACCTCGCGCAATCCCCCTGGTCAACGGATCCTGCGATCCGCGCTTCGACGTCATCGTCGACCTGTTCCATGGGAACATCGACAGCGGCGCCGATCTGGGAGCCTCGCTGGCCGTGATGCAGGGTGACCGGGCAGTCGTCGACCTCTGGGGCGGATGGACCGACCCGGAACGCACGACCACGTGGCGGGCCGACACGATCACCAACGTCTGGTCGACCACCAAGACCATGACCAGTCTCTGTGCGCTCGTGCTCGTCGAGCGCGGCCTGCTCGACGTGTATGCCCCGGTTGCTCACTATTGGCCCGACTTCGCGACGAACGGCAAGGCGGATATCGAGGTCCGTCATCTCATGTCGCACACCTCCGGCATTCCCTTCTGGGAAGCTCCGTTCACCATCGAGGAGGTCTACGATTGGGATCGGGCGGTGGCTCGACTCGCATCACAGGCCCCTTGCTGGGAGCCGGGTACCGCGTCGGGTTACCACTCGCTCAACCAAGGCCACCTCGTCGGCGAAGTCATTCGACGGATCGATGGACGACCACTCGGCCGGTTCTTCGCCGAGGAGGTCGCCGGACCGCTGGGAGCCGACTTCCACATCGGCCTCGATCCCCGGCACGATCATCGGGTCTCCAACGTCGTGCCGCCCGAGCCCGTCGGTCCCGCTCCGCAGATTCCACCGGCGACATCGTTCCTCGGTCGCGCGGCCCCGCTGCTCGAGGCGAGCGTGGCCTGGACCTCGGCCTGGCGCCGAGCAGACATCGGCGCAGCCAACGGTCACGGCAACGCACGCTCGGTCTCACTCATCGCGTCCGTGGTGGCCAACGGCGGCTGGACGACGAGCACCACCGGCGACCGTGTCGACCTGCTCTCACCGGCCACGATCGACCTCATCTTCGATGAACAGGCATACGGCCCCGATCTGATCCTGGGTGACGTCCACCGGTTCGGCATCGGGTACGGGCTCGGGTGTCCCGAACGAACGCCGGAGCTTCCCGAAGGCCGGATCTGTTACTGGGGCGGGTGGGGCGGCTCCTCGGTCATCGTCGACACCGAGCGAAACCTGACCATTGCGTACATGATGAACCGAATGGTCTCCGGGGAAGCCGGCGACGACCGATCCGAGAACCTCGTGAGGGCGATCTATGCACTTCTCTGAACCTGAACACTCCGACCCTCGTGGCTCGGACGAACCCGATGACGGCCACGAGGGTGCGGGCTCCCCCGCCATGGCGGCAGCGGCCGCACTGGCCGACGCCCGTCGACTGAGCCAGAGCGAGTCCGATCACGATCTCATGACCGCGGCAGAGTTGGCCATGCAGGCCCACCTCGGCGGGGAGCCCGACGCCGGCATGCTCTTCGCCGAATGCGCCGACCGACTGGCCGTCATGGGCGGGCGTCCCCAACCGTTCGGCACCATCGCCGTACAGAACTATGGTGACCTCTCACTGGCTCCGGTCGATCTCGGAGTCACCGACGAGCAACGTGCCGAATTCGGCCTCCCGCCACTGGCCGAGCTGCGGAGTCGGATCGAGGACGAGAGTCGACGCCAGGCACGCCGTCGGGCCGACGAGCCGGGGCTTCCCCAGCACAGTCCATTCGTTCGCATCTGGCGGGATCCTGACCCCGCCGCCCTCCGCGCCCGCTGGGCGGTGGAACAGCAACCGTGTTGGTCCGACGGAGACGAGCTGACCATCGTCGCCGAGATGGAAGGCCCGTTCATGGCCACGCCGGTGCTCCCCATGCCGAGTTGGGAAGCCGGCGATGGACTCCAGGTGGTCACGGTGCGGGTGGAGCGGCTGGCCGAGGCGGTCATCACCTACACACGCACGCCGCTCGGACAGGCACCTTCGATGCAGAGTCGCCGAGGGTCCCATGACGGTCGGTTCCGTGGGCCGGCGGCACCAGCCGAGGCACCGTCGAACGACCCGCTCCTCGGGCAGCTGACCGAGCACGCCGTCGACTCTGCGGCGCTTGGAGAGCGGAGATCCGTGAGCGTCTATCGGCCCCCGACCGCGTCGGACGTCGAACTGCCGGTCATCTACGCGACCGATGGCAACATGTTCGCGGCCTACGCTCGACGGCTCGACGCTGCCATCGAAGCCGGCGTCTGCCCGCCGGTGGTGGTGGTGGCGGCCCACTCGGCCACCTTCACCCAACAGCAGAACCTGCGTGCGCTCGAATACCTGCCCGGATTCGACGACCGACGCTTCGACGCCCACCAACGATTCTTCGTCGATGAGTTGCGCACCTGGGCCGAAGCCACCTTGCCGGTTTCCGACCAACGTCAACGCCGAGCAGTGTTCGGATGCTCCGATGGGGGCGGTCATGCGCTCGCCACCGGCATGCTCCACCCCGACAAGTTCGGACATGTGCTCGGGTTCAGCACCGGCATGCCTCCCGATGGTCGAACACGATGGTCGTCCGAGGGACCCAAGGTCCAGCTGTGCGCAGGAACGCTCGAAGGCCCATTTCATCAGGCGACGCTGATGTGGTCGTTCTTCCTCGAGCGCTTGGGTGTCACCCATCACCTCACCGAACGTGTGTGCGGCCACGACCTCATCCAGTGGGCCGAGGAGCTGCCGCACGCCGTCGATCGGGCGTTCGGTTGAACCTCAGACCGGAGCGACGTCGACCGAGACCGAGAGACTCTGGTTGGAGGCGGGTCCGATCATGACCCCACGCACCGGAACGACGTCGGCGTAGTCGCGACCCCAGGCGACCGTGATGTGGCGGTTGACCGGCAAATGGCCGTTCGTCGGATCGAAGTCGACCCATCCTTCGTTCGGGGTCCAGAACGAGCACCAGGCATGGGAGGCGTCAGCGCCGATGAGCCGTTCCCGGCCCGGAGGAGGTTCTGTCTCGAGGTAGCCGCTCACATAGCGGGCCGCGAGACCGATCGACCGCAGGACACCGATGGCCACGTGGGCAAAATCCTGACAGACACCTCGACGGCCGGCCAGCACTGCATCGATCGGGGTCGACACATCGGTCGAATGCGGATCGAACAGGAACTCCTCGAAGATCGAAGTGCACAGTCGCCCCACGGCGTCCACGATGGGGCGGCCGGGAACGAACACCTCATCGGCCAGCGCCCGCAGTTGGGCGTTCCATTGCACGACATCGACGAACGTCGAGGCGCCTCGAAAGAAGCACACGTCGATCGCCAGGTCACCGGTCATGGCATCGAGTGTCTGGACCACGGTCTCCCAGGGCGTCGGATCGCTCACCCTGGTGCGCTCGGTGACGGCCACCACGCTCACGGCCTCCACGCTCATTCGCGTGTGGGGTTCGTGCAGGCCGAACTGGCTGATCTTGTTGCCGAAGACATCGAGGTAGTGGTCGGCCTCCGATGGCTCCGGTTCGACGTCGATCGTGCTGGAGATCACTTGTTGCCATGGTGTCGGTCGCGGTGACAGGGCGGCAACCGAGTAGCCATCGGTCATCTTCGATTCATAGGAGTAGGTGGTTCGATGACGGACCCGATAGGTACGCCGGGCCGATTCGTTCACCGATTGGCCCCCATCACGATGGGGTTCACCGGCGTGGAGAACCACCGCTCCACCAACTGGTTCCCGGCCTGGGCCAGGATCGGACGTACTGCGCTCACCATGTCCGGCAGCGGCAGCAACAGTGCCTCGCGGGCCTCGACGAACAAGGCCACACCGACGTCCCAATCGGAGTGTTCGGCATGGGTGAGCAATCGTTCGAGGCAGGCGCCCAGCGATCGTGGGTTGGTGGGATCGGTCAGAACCAGCGCCAGTGCCGGCGCCCGCTCGACATCGCTGCGATGGCGCCGACGGTAGGCCACGAGACTCTCGAGTGCGGCAAGCAGCACCTCGATCGAGGCGTTGGCCGCCGCCGAACCCGGCACATCGCCCCGCGGACCCGACACGACCGATGCCGGCGCGAGAAAGGTCGCATTGACCAGATCGAGCACTACCTGAGCCCGTTCGAGGCGCCGACCGATGTCGCCGAGTACCCAAGCAGGACCACCGACCGTGCTCTCGTTCCACAGTCCGGCCAGGGCGGCGAAATCGGCCAGGATTGCATCCAGGTCATCGACCGTCGCGGTTCCCGATCGCAGTCGGGGGCGCAGGTCGGCCAGGTGTGCGAGCACGCGCCCGGTGGTGGACGACAGGAACTCGCGAACGGTGGTCGCCTCGGTGAGCATGGCACCCACCTCGATCGAAGCTGCCTCTGTCAGCGCGCCGAGGCACCGACCGAGGTACGTTCGACCGTGTGGCGGATCGAACGCCTCGGCCGGCAGTTCCGGCATTCGAGGCCACCCCGCAGCCGAGGTGACGGCGGACATCGCCCGCACCCACGTGCCGTCGTCGAGCGCGACCAGGCCTGGATCCAGCTCGATCTTCGATGCGATCACCCGAGCGGTCCGCACCATTGCCTCAGCCCGCTCGACCGACCGATTCATCCAGTGCAGGGCATCGGCCGCCCGCGTTGGTGCCGAACGCCCGAAGTCGACCTGGGGGAGGTGATGCAGCATGCGATTGGGGAGACCGGGCCCCCTGATCCAGATGTCCTTGGCCACCCCGGCAGTCGGCATCCCGGGGTCATCTCCCGGCGCCAGCACGCGCCCGGTTCCGCCGGGCATCACGGTCACGCCGGACTCGTCTCGGACTGCGAACAATCGCACCACCACGGCTGCGGCGACCGGATCCGGGCCGAGCAGGCCCGGCGAGACGATGCAGGTGGGATCGGCGTTGCCGGCGGCGACGTGGGAGCCGAGAGCTGTCGAACTGGGTGCGATGCGAGCCAGTGCGTCGTCCAGATAGGGACGGAGCAAGGGATCCTCCAGCACGCCCGAACCATGGGCATTGGCCAGCGCAACCCCACCGGATCGAAGCGCTTGGAGCAACCCGGGGATACCGGCGCCTCCGGTGGCCGCGGTGTCGAGCGGGTCGATGCCCGGATCCTCGACTCGACGGTAGAGCACATCCACGGGCTCCAAACCGTCGAGCGAACGCAGCCAGAGGCGCCGACGACGGACGACGAGGTCTGCACCCTCGACGAGGTTGAGCCCCAACTGCACGGCCAGATACGAATGGTCGACGTAGGACGGGTGGTCGATTCCGCTGGAGTACACGACGATGCGGGGGCTCTCGGCAACCGAGACCGCCGCCAGTGCCGCCCGGAGTGCGGCCGCCATCTGGGCGAGCGGTGCAATGCCGTGGTTGACGAACTCGTCGGGCACGACGCGGGACATGACCGATCGGTTGAGCAGCGAGTAGCCGAGTCCCGGTGGGGCATCGGTGAGATCCTGGGCCACCGACCAGTAGCCCTGGGCGTCGACCATCAGATCGACCGCATACATGGAGAGCCAGCGCCGCGGAGCAGCGCCGACCGCCGAGAGGCGGTAGCGGCTCGAGGAGGCAAGGACCTCGGCGGGAACCACTCGTTCGCCCACGAGTCGGCGTTCTCCGTAGAGGTCGCCGAGGACGCGTTCGAGTCGATCCATTCGTTCGGCCACCGCCGACACGAGCCAACCGAACACTGCCGGATCGATGGTGAGCGGGACGGGGTCCAGACGCCACGGACGACTGTCCACCGACGCCCCCCGACCATCCGAACGCACCGGCAGGTCATGGACGAGATGTCCCGCTCCCTCGGAGGCCAGGATGCGGTCGGTACGGTCGAGGAGTTCGGCGATCGCCGGCGCGTCGGCCTGCCGATCCGCCAGGCTCGCTGGAGCCTGCAACGCTCCGCCTGACCGAATCGCCCGGGTGATCACAGAGCGAACAGTAGGCGGCGGCGGAGAACCGTACTCACCATTCGACGAAACG
>JAHECQ010000044.1 GCA_024641625.1 Acidimicrobiales bacterium
GACCACTACGGTTGGGGCATGTCAATCGATAGCCCTGCCCCGATCGACCGCACCTCCGAGTGGGACGATCTACGAAACCGCCACCTCAAGCCCCGGACGGAGCGGCCGGTCTCCTCGGCAGGCGGCGTGCACCACGTTGCCTTGCTGTCCTCCGATGTCGAGCGAACCATCCACTTCTACCAGGACATCCTCGAGTTCCCGCTCACCGACCTGTTCGAGAACCGCGACGCGCCCGGATCGACCCACTTCTTCTTCGACATCGGCCATGGCAACGCACTGGCCTTCTTCGACTTCCCAACCCTCGACCTGGGCCCCTACGCCGAGGTCCTGGCCGGACTTCACCACCTGGCCATCGCCGTCACGCCGGAGCGACAGACCCACCTGCGGGCGAAGCTCGAAGCGGCCGGCGTACCCATCACCTTCGAGCACAAGTCGTCGATCTACTTCTTCGGACCCGATGGGGAACGCCTCGAACTCCTCGCCGACCGTCTCGGCGAGATGTACGGCGAACCCATCGGCTGAGCGGACCGTCGGCCTCAAGCGATGAACAACTCCGAAACGGTGTAGATGATCAGGCCGCACAGGCCTCCGACGAGGGTGCCGTTGATCCGGATGAACTGGAGATCCCGACCGACCTGGAGTTCGAGCCGTTGCGCTGTCTCCTCGCCATCCCAGCGTTGCACCGTCGTGGCGATCAGGTCGGCGACTTCGCCCCGGAACTGATCGGCGACGTAACCGATCGAGTCGGTGATCCACTGATCGATCTTGGCCCGAACTGCCGGGTCGGACTCGATGCTCGTGCCGGCGTCGACCAATGCCTGATCCAGGCGGAGTCGCAGCTCCGATTGGGGGTTCTCGGTCGCCTCGATGAGACCGGTCTTGATCCGACTCCACAGCGAGGCCGACCACGCCCGCACCTCGGGGTGGGCGAGCAGCTCCTCCTTCAATGCTTCGCCCTTGGCAATCAGCCTGGGATCGGACTTGAGATCCTCGGACAACCGAAGGGTTCGAGCATCGAGCTCGCGACGCATCGGGTGGTCGCGTTCGGCGGCCAACTCGCCGATGAACCGGGTGAGCACCTCGTAGATCTTGTCGAAGATGACATTGTCGATCTGCTCGGGGACCCACCACGGTGACTCGTCGTACAGCTTCTCGCGCAGCTGCGTCTGATTGTCGTCGAGGAACCGCCCGAGCCCGCCCAGGGTGGCGTCGAGCAGCACCTGATGGTGCTCGCCTTCGACGGCAACATCGATCGCCCGACCGGCGAGGGGCGCCACGGGAAACGATCGCAAGCGGTTGTGGACCAGCTCCTCGAGCCCTGACTGCACGGTTTCGTCGGACATCACCTCGGTCACGCCCCGAACCACGGCGGCACTCTGGTCGCCCAGCCTGCGGGCGTGCTCGGGGTCTGACAGCCAACCACCGAGCCTGCGTCCGAGTTCGGCGTGTTCGAGGCGTTCCTCGACGACGGCTCGGCTCAGGAAGTTGTCCCGAACGAAGCCTCCGAGGCTCTCGCCGATCTGATCCTTGCGTTTCTTGATGATCGCGGTGTGGGGGATCGGCAACCCGAGCGGGTGACGAAAAAGCGCCGTCACTGCGAACCAGTCGGCGAGTGCGCCGACCATCGCAGCCTCGGCCGTCGATCGCAGGTAGCCCCAGGTCGGGTTGGAGGTCTCCTTGATCCGAGCGACGACGAAGACCACTGCGGCCGCGACCAGGAGGCTCGTGGCCAGTCGCTTCATTCTCGTGAGTTCGACGCGACGTTCGGCATCGCTGGTGTCGGTGGCCGCAGTCATGATCGCTGGAACGGGTAGAGGCCGGGGAGTTCGAGGAGTTCGCTGAGCTCGTCGAGCGCCCGGCGCGTCTCCTCGACGAACCGGGCGTCGCCGAGATCCGTCGGATGAAGCTCGTCCCGGTAATGACGGTCGACCCAGTGCTCCAATGCATCGAGAACCTGGTCGTCGACCACAACTCGACCGCCGAGCGCTTGTCGCTCCTCGTCGGTCAGCACCACCCGGAGTCGGACGCAGGCAGGACCACCACCATTCCTCATGCTCTGGCGGAGGTCGACGATGCAAACCTCATCGATCGGATTGTCGAGGGCAACCAGTTGCTCGATGTACGTTGCGGTCGAAGGCGTCTCGCCCACCTCGCGGGGTGCCACCAGCATCATGCGTCCCGTGGCCAGCGTGACCAACTGCGAGTTGAACAAATAGGACGAGATGGCATCCTCGAGCGGGACCACCGAAGAAGGAACCTCGATCACCTGTGTCCAATCGGGAAGCAGCGAGCGGAGTGCCGCCCCGTCGGCGAACGCGGCCTCGTGGACGAACAGCACGGTCTCGTTCGCAACCGCCACGACATCGTTGTGGAAGGCGCCGGCGTCGATGGCCGAGGGCGATTGGCGGATCATCAGCGTGCGCTCCGATGCAAGACCGTGCGATCGAGCGATCATCTGGGCGGCCAACAAGGTCTGTCGACGTGGGAACCCGAGCGTGGGGGGATCATCCGCGTCGCGACCGAACACGAAGATCTCGAGCCCCGGCTCGGCGTGTGACCGGGTGAGTCGACTGTGGTTGGCGGCACCCTCGTCGGCGAAGGCCCCAGAGCAGGGAAGCGGCTCGTGCACCTCGAAGCATCCGGCATCGCCGAAGACCCGACGCAACGTCGATGTCGTCTGCACCGACTCGAACGAGCGATGGGTGGTCGACACGAGGTTGGCCGGTGTGAGGTGGACACGGCCATCGTCGGTGTCCGACGACGGCGACACGGTTGCCGCGTTGGCCGCCCACATGGCGGACCCCGACATGACCGAGGCCACGAGCGCCGGGGATACCCCAGCCAGCGCGTCGAGCGCAGCCTGCATCGGGAGATGGGCGACGCCCAGCCTGGCCAACGCGGTGGG
Source organism: Acidimicrobiales bacterium (assembly GCA_024641625.1). Lineage (GTDB taxonomy): Bacteria > Actinomycetota > Acidimicrobiia > Acidimicrobiales > SZUA-35 > JAHECQ01. The sequence continues at coordinate 2,906 of JAHECQ010000044.1, forward strand.
ATCCGGCCGCTCAGGAGGGGGAAGAACGGCCTGCAACAGGCCGAGATGGTGCAGCCGGCGCATCTTGGCCAGGCCTTGACGAGCGGCGAGGCGAGGGCTGGCCGGTGTGCCCGCGCTGGTCATCGACGCTCGGTTGCCGATGGAGAGACCCGCATAATTGTGTGTGGGCCCGACGATCCCATCGAAGTTCACCTCTCGAGTCGTCACTGCCGCTCCCGGCCTTTGGACCCGACACCAACGACTGACCCCGGTCGCGACTGCACCGACGGTGGTCCTGGCTGCAGCGAGACGGCCGACACCAATGCGCCCACCGACACACCCAGCAGCCGGGCCGCTTGTGTGGTGATGGCCAGGTCGCCGTCGCTCCGGAACTCGACCAGGGCGCGAGTGGCGGCGAAGTCTCGGATGTCGACCGTGGAGACGAGCGCATCGACCGCCCGCTGCGAGGGCACATCGACGAGCACCGCCGATCCGACGACCCGCGTGTGGGCGCTCCAGGTCCGGTCGAGCTGTCGAATGACCGTCGGCCCACCGTCAACCGGGTCGTACATGCCGTTGGGGCGCAGATCCTCCGCCCGTAACAGGTGGAAGGCCGGGCGCGATGCCGCGTTCACCGGACCGAGACACCGCAACAGATCGGGCGTCAACTCGATGACACGTCGACTGAGCGAAGCCACCCTCGCCGGATCGCTCTGCAGGGCCCGTTCCGCGTCGAGGGAGGTCGGCCACTCGGGAAGGAAGCGGGCGCCGAAGGCCCGCCAGAACGGCGCGGTGCCATCGTCGTCGAAGACACCTCGCAGGTGGCTCACCAGGAGCGACGGAATCTGTGAGCCGACGATCAGCAGGAACAGCAGGCGGCCGCGCGACAACAAGGTGCCGTTGCCACCTCCCCGCCCAGCAGGCAACAGGAACGTACTGTTGAGTTCGGTCCGGGTCCACGGCGCCGAGGAACTCCGCGCCACCAGCCCCCGGCCGTCGTCACTGGTGCGGACGTGAACGGCGAGGTTCACGACCCGATCCTTGAACTGCACGCCGGAGGCACCGATCAACTCACCCTCGGCATCGGCCAGCACGAAGAACAACGAGCGTGTCGATCCATGCTCGAGACGCATTCGACCGGCAGCCAGATCGATGACCAGTTCGTGCGACTCGGCTGCCTGGGCGACCGCGAGCTCGAATGAGTGAGGCAGCGAGGTCATGCCGGTGAGGTCCACGATGTTCGTCGAGACGAGCCGCCAGAACGCGTCGGCGTCGCCCCGGGCCAGGGGGCGAAGGACCGCCGTCACCGGCCTTGGATCCGTCGTTCGATGAGTTCGACCACGAGTGCTGCCCGTTGGGGAATGGACTCGACCAGCGCGAACTCGTCGGGACTGTGAATGCCGCCACCGCAGACGCCCAGGCTGTCGACGTTGACCAGGCCGGCGGCGGCCAGATCGTTGCCGTCGCACGAGCCCCCGGTGTCCTCGGCCACGAGCGGATGACCCAACGATGCGGCCGCTGCCACGACGTCGTCGAGTAGCTCCTCGAGCGTCTCGGTTCGTTCCTTGGGTGGCCGGGCCGAGGTCCACTGCACCAGTGCCTCGATGCCATCGACCGAGGCGGCGGTGACTGCGTCGGAGAAGGCCTGTTCGATCGAACGATGCGCGGCGACCGACTCGACACGCACGTTGAAGCTGCCGATCGCCAGATCGGGAACGGCGTTGAGCACTCCCCCTCCACTGATGCGACCACAATTCACGGTCACCCCGGGTGACGCATTGTTCGACTCCAGCACCTCGATCAGTTGGGCGAGGGCTCGAATGGCGGAGCGGCCATCGGCGTGGGACCGACCGACATGGGCCGAGCGCCCATGCACCACGAGGTGCGCGGTCAATGAGCCTTTGCGGGCGGCAGCGACACCGCCCGAGGGCAATGCCGGCTCGAATCCGAGCCCCAAATGGCATCCCTCACCCATGGCCTGAAGCCACGCCTTCGAGCCGCCCGAACCGACCTCCTCGTCCGGGACGGCGGCGAATCGCCATCCCACCTGCTCGCCCCAGGGAGCGTCATCGAGACCTCGCAGCGCCTCGATCGCGCCAACGAGGCCTCCCTTGCAGTCGGCCACCCCCGGTCCGTACAGCGTGTTGCCCTGGCGGCTCACGCGCTGGAAGGCACTGTCGACCGGATAAACGGTGTCGAGGTGCCCGAACAAGAGCACCTGGAAGGGCGCCTCGGGACGCTTGGTCGCCACGAGGGCCGGCCCCACCGGCCTGGTTTCGAGCACGCCGCGGTCGGTCATGACCGACGTCGGTGCAATGTCCACGTACTCGAGTCGAACCGGCGCGAGCGGTTCGATCAACGACCCGAGCCGCTCACCGCATCGAGTGACACCTTCGGGGTTGAACGAACCCGAATTGATCTCCGCCAACGCAACGACATCAGCGGCCAGACGATCGAGGTTCGTCGACAAGTCGGCCTGGAGGCGAGCAGCGACGCCGGAGCGGTGGTCGGGCATCGTCAATCTCAATCCAGTTTCGCGAACAGGCGTTTGGCTTGCTCGAGCGCCTTGGCCCTGACCTCGTCGACATCCACGCGCGTCGGCAGCCCGTCGCGTAGGACCGGCTCTCCGTCGATGACGATGTCGCCGGCGCGAACGCCGGTGGTGTAGGCGAGGTGCCAAGGCTCCATGGTCGGATAGTTCCACGACACCACGTCGTCGCGAGCCTCGGGCATGAGATCCCAACCGGCCTCGAGCCACTTCCACGGTGTCTCGGGACCGGCGGTGACGTCGAGCTCCCGAAGCTTGACGAACGCGAGGCGGAACTCGTCGAGCATGTCGGCACCGATGCCGTCGGTCCCGAGTGCGACCGGGATCTTGAAGCGGGTCGGTTCGGCATAGCCCACCGCGTTGTTCATGTTCGATCGGGGATTGTGCACCAGGGTCCCCTCGAGATCGATGCCGTCGGGGAGGTACACACCGTGAACCAGCAGCCAGTTGCTCTGCGCCTTGCGCGCCAGCGCCGCGCCGGCGCCCGAGTCGACCACTCCCTCGGCCACATGCACATGGATACCGACCTCCAGGTCCTCGGCGAGACCGATGGCCTCCTCGATCGTCGACTCGCTGCACGTGAAGGCAGCATGCAGGCCGACCATGCCGCGACCACCGTCGCGGAGGAACCGCTCGTTCTCGGCCAGTCCGGCGGTCGCCCCCGCCGGACCATGTCGATCGGTCACGCCATAGGCACACGAAACCCTCACGCCGACCTCGGAGCAGGCATCGGCGATCACCGAGAGACTGCCGTCGATGGCATTCGGCGACTCGTGGTGATCAATGATGGCCGTGCACCCGGACATGAGCGCTTCGACGGCCCCCAACTTTGCCGACCACTCGATCATCTCGAGGTCGAGTGCGGCGTCCAGACGCCACCAGACTCGCTCGAGGATCTGAAGGAAACGCTCAGGGGTTTCGGCGGGAGCAGGCATCCCGCGAGCCAGCGCCGAGTAGAGATGATGGTGGCTGCACACGAGTCCCGGTGTCACACCGCTGAATTCACTCATCCCGTGACCGTACTCGCCCGCTGCTGCCGAGGAGCGCAGCCGGCACCGAGCGCCACGGTCTGCTAGTCGGCCAGCGAGCGCAGTACGTCCAGCAGGACGTTGGCACCGACCTCGAGATCGTCCGGATCGGTGTGCTCGGCCGGGTTGTGGCTGAGGCCCCGGTGGCTGGGCGTGAAGATCATGGCCGTCGGGCAGACCCGCGCCAGCATCTGTGCGTCGTGGCCGGCTCCCGAGGGCAGGCGCAAGGTGCTCAGACCTCGGAGGCGGGCCTTGGCCTCGACCAGGTCGACGATGTCCCGATCGAAGAGCACGGGCTCGAAGCGAGCCAGCGATCGGGTCTCGAAGGTGACGCCCTCGGCATCGGCGAGTTCCGCCAGCCGAGCGCCCACCCGATGCTCGGCCAGTTGTAGCGTGGCGGCGTCGGTGTGACGAAGATCGATGGTCATCGTCACCCGAGCGGGCACGACGTTCACCAGATTCGGTGAGTATTCGACACGTCCGACCGTCCCCACCTGCGGATGGCCGAATTCCGTGGCGAGCTCGCGAACCGAGACCGCGAGCGCCGACGCCACATACCCCGGATCACGTCGCGATCGCATCGGCGTGGTGCCCGCATGATTCGACTGACCGCGGATGATGACCTCGGTCCACGAGATGCCCTGCACCCCCTCGACCACGCCGATCCGAACCCCCGCCTCTTCCAGAACCGGACCCTGCTCGATGTGCAGCTCGACGAAGGCATGCGGCACCAGCCCGGGGCACGGCGTGGCACCGAGGTAGCCGATTCGCTCGAGTTCGGAGCCCACCGACAAACCGTCGATCCCGATGGTGTCGTGTGCCTCCTCGACGCTCAAACCCCCGACATAGACCAACGAACCCATCATGTCGGGGGCGAACCGTGCGCCCTCTTCGTTCGAGAAGTAGCCCACCGCCAGCGGACGCCGGGTCCGGACACCCGCACTCGACAGCGTCTCGATGACTTCGAGACCGGCGAGCACACCGAGATTGCCGTCGTATCGTCCCCCGGTGGCAACGGTGTCGATGTGGCTGCCGGTCATGACCGGTGCAAGGTCTTCGGTCCCCGCACGGGTCGCCACGACGTTGCCGATGGCATCGATCGTCACCTCGAGTCCCAGATCCGCCATCCACGTGCACACGAGATCGCGACCGGCCTTGTCGGCATCGGTGAACGCCAGCCGGGACGATCCCGTCGTCCCGGCGAGGCCGCCGATCTGCGAAAGGGTGGCCAAACGATCGAGGAGTCGATCGCGGTCGATTCTCATCCGAGACCTTCCCACAGGGTGAGCACCGGCGCGAACTCGACCAGACGCTCCACACAGAACGGAACGAAGCGAGGCAACGTCGACGTCGGGGGCAGGGGATCGTGCCACCCGATTCGCACCTCGGAGGCCGAAACCGGCCCGACGAGCGCAGGGCTGGGCGGCACCGGCGGGAGGGCGAATGGCGTGGGGCGTCGCGGCGGAGGCGGAGGTGGCACCGCCTCGTCGGCGAATCCGATGACCGACAGGGTTGGGTGGTGGGCCAGGAGGTCGGTGACGGATCGCTGTTCCTCGACCAGGAGCTGCCAGGACCGGAATCCCTGATCACCGAGGTCGGCTCCGCAGGCGTAGCCCACCGTGTCGTGTCCGAGTCGGATCCGGAGCCAGGCAGCCGGACCGCTTCGAGCGACGACGTCGAAGGTCACCAGGGTGTAGTCGCGATAGGCCGCCTCCTCCCGACCTTCGACGGCCTCGAGCGCCGTGACGGATGCACCGATCCGGGCATCGACGGCGAGGGTTCGTCCGAGGCGCTGCGACAGCGGCTCCGCGACGGCAGCGGCCAGACTGGTTGCCGGGATCATGAGGCCCTGTTCCAGCCGCCGGCTGAGTCCCTCGTAGTCGTCCTTGCCCCACTGCGGTGCCTTGGACAACAGGGCCATCGCTCCCCAATCGAACCCTTCGAACGGGCGCATCACAGCCCCGAACCATCAGAGCGAGGATCGCCACCCGCGGCCACCACCGGGTTGACACCCGCAGCCCGAAGACCAGCTCGGACGCGTGTCGGCGTGAGTGGGAAGCTCTCGAACCAGACGCCGGTTGCCTCGTACAGCGCTGCGACGATCGCCGGCGCGTAGGGAAGCATGGGCATCTCGGCCATACCCCGAACCCCGAAGGGTCCACGAGGATCGGGCACCTCGACGAGCACGGATCGGACCTGTTCGGGCACGTCCCCGATCCCCGGGATGAGGTAGCCCGACAAACGAGGGTTCAGTACGCGCCCATCGACCACCTGCAGCTCCTCGGAGATCGCGTATCCATGAGCCTGGGCGACGGCACCCTCGACCTGTCCCGTGGCCAGTTGCGGATTGATGATCCGGCCGACATCGACGGCGCACACCACGTCGTGGACCACGATGTGGCCGGTCTCGATGTCAATGGTGAGATCGACCGCCTCGGCCACATAGCCGTAGGCGAAGTTGGGCACCGTCGGGGCAATGCCGTCGGGGTCGAGCATCTCGGTCGGCGGTGGGATGTACCGGAAGTGGCCGTGAGCCGGACGGGCACCCTCGTGCCACGCCTTCTCGGCTTCTTCAGCCGCGCCGAGAATGGCATTCCCGGTCATCCACGAGAGGCGCGAGGCCGAGGCCGAACCCGAGTCGCCCGACGTCGCCGTGTCGGAGAACACCGGGGTGATGGCCTCCACTGGCAGCCCAGTGGCCTCCGAGGCCATCTGCACGAAGGCCAGGTGGGCGCCCTGGCCGACCTCGGCCCCGGCAAGATACAGCTCGGCCCTCACGGGCACGTCCGGACCACTTCCATCCAGATCGGGACCATCGAGATCGGCGCCATCGAGATCGCGACCGAACAGCACGATGTCGGCCTCGGACCGCTCGGGGAACCCGAACGAGAAGCCGATGTTCTTGTAGGCACAGGCGAATCCCCGACCTCGGCGAGCCGAAGCCGCGGTGGGAGGAAGGCTGGCGAATGCCTGCACCGGCCGGGGCGGTGGCGGCGGACGATCCCAGTCCGCGGCATCGGCGCAGATCTCGACCACATCGGGCAGGCTGACGCCGGCAGGCATGACCGTGCCGGTGATGCCGATCGAGCCCTCCCCCAGCAGGTTCCGACGACGAACCTCGACCGGATCGAGATGCAGTGCGGCGGCCAGTCGATTCATCTGCGTCTCGGCCACGAAACAACCCTGCGGGCCGCCGAATCCACGGAATGCTCCTCCGGGCACGGCGTTGGTGTACACGACAGTGGAGTCGATGCGGGCCGCCGGGACCTCATAGGCACCGGCCACCGACAGGTGCAGGTTCCCGAGCACCTTGTTCGACGTGTAGTTGTAGCCGCCGGCATCGAGGTGTGAGGTCGCTTCCACCCCCAAGATGATGCCCTCCCTCGTGGCCGCGAGCCGAGCGTGCACCCGCCCCCGGTGACGCTTGTGATGGCCGACGATGGACTCCTCGCGGCTCCACTGGGCGCGAACGGGCCGCTGGATCCCCAACGTTCGGAGCTTCTGTACGGCCAGAGCCAGGACGATCTGGAGGCTCATGTCCTCGCGGCCGCCGAAGGCACCCCCGATCGGGGGATAGATGACCCGAACCTGTTCGACGGCCAGCCCCAGCGCGTGGGCGACCTGTTCTTGATCCTCGTGGGTCCATTGGCCGGCGACCTCCAGGGTGATCCGCCCTTCATCATCGATGTAGGCAAGTCCGGCCTCGGGCTGGAGGTAGGCATGCTCCTGGAACGGCACCTCGTAGGTACCCTCGATCACGATGTCGGCCCGCTCGAACGCGCGGTCGACATCGCCCTTGCGGGTCTTGTAGCCGTGATAGCAGTTGCTGGCCGAGGGATGCTCGGGATGCAGGAGCGGTGCCCCCTCGGCCATGGCTGCATCGATGTCGGCCACGATCGGCAACGGTTCCCATTCCGTTTCGATCAGCTCGGCCGCCGCCTGTGCCAATTCCGCGGTCTCGGCGACCACCACTGCGAGGTGATCGGCCTCCCACCGCGACACGTCCTGGGGCACTCGACCGGCCGGAGTCGGGCCGGGACCGACCAGTACCGGTTGATCGAACATCGTCAGTCCATACTCATTGACGGGCACATCGGCCGCAGTGACGACACAGACCACCCCTTCGGCCGCCTCGACCGGCGAGGTGTTCAGCTTCAGCAGACGGGCATGGGGTTGATCGGTGAACACGACGAATGCGTGCAGCACACCGACCGGCCGGCGATCACCCGGGTAGCGGGCCGCACCGGAGACCTTGTCGTGAGCATCGGGGCGAGCCCGCGAGCGACCGAGACTCATCGCGTCACCGAACCTTCGACCGTGCTCGATCCAACCTGCTCGAAGGCGTCCTCGATCTTGTAGTAGCCGGTGCATCGGCACAGGTTGCCCGACAGTCCGAGCTTCAAGCGTTTCTCGTCGAGCCGGGCGTGCTCACCGTGCAACTGGTCACCGTGCAACTTGGCCCCCGCCATCAGGAAACCAGGAATGCAGTAGCCGCACTGGACCGAGGCGCAGTCGATGAAGCGCTGTTGGAGCGGGCTGAGCGTCTGCGCATCGATGGCGAGGCCCTCGATGGTGACCACGCTGGCCTGATCGGCCCGGCCGGCCGGGACCAGGCAGCTCAGAACGGCGACCCCGTCGAGATGGACGGTGCACGCCCCGCACTCCCCTTCGGCGCACCCTTCCTTGGTGCCGGTGAGGCCCACATCTTCGCGGAGCCAGTCGAGCAGCGTGCGGTCGGTCCAGGGCCCGACCACCGACCGATCGTTCACCGTCGCGCCGATCACCGAGCCGGCGGTGGCATCCAGGCGATGCCCGTCGCCGGCGATGGCCGGACCACCCAGGCACGGCGGCGGGGGACCCAGGGCCAATCGTTCCTCGCCCCGCCGAAGGGCGCTCAGCGCCCTGACGACCATGGTCTCCACTTGCTCCGAGCGATACCGGGCCGACGCCCGCAGGTCATCGATGGGCGCCAGCGACGCGGCAACCAGTCGCCCGGCGTGCCCGATACGAGCCGCGTCCAAGGGGGCACCGAGCAGTGCCGACTCCGCCTCGGTGCAGCGGATGACCGTGGGGGCCATACTCCCGACGGCGATCCTGGCGTCGGTCACGACACCGGAACGATCGCTCCCGTCGAAGGAGACCAGCACCGTCAGGTGCACCACCGAGATCGCCTGGGAGCGGCGCAGTCCCAGCTTCAGGAACACGGCGCCGTCGGCATCATCCATCGGGGTGAACGACAGGCCGGTGACGAGCTCGCTCGGAGTCTTGGCGCAACGACGTACGCCGGTATGGAACTCCCCGAGCGGTACCGACCGTTGGCCATCGATCGAGGCCAGGTGCACCACGGCATCCAAGACCCGCAGGGCACTGATCGAATCGTTCGCCGGACTGGCCGTCACCACGTTCCCGACGATGGTGGCCCGGTTTCGCAGCGCCGGGGCACCCACCTCGAGGCAGGCCTGCACCAACGGCAATGCCCGTGCCCGCAAGAGCTCGCTGGTGGCGACCTGGTTGTGGGTCACGAGTGGTCCGAGGTGGATACCGTCCGGCTGTTCGTGGATGCGGTCGAGGTCCGGGATACGGGTGATGTCGATCAGTAGCTCGGGTGCGGTGCCGATACGCCGGTCCAGCTCGACGAGGAGGTCGGTACCGCCGGCGATGACCCTCGCCCGCGCACCATGAGTGGCGAGCAGTTCCAGGACCTCGGCCAGGCTGGAAGCCGCTACGTACCGAGGTACGGAGTACCGCGGTTGCTGCACGGTGTGGAGGTGAAAGCGATCGTCGAAGACGGGCTCTCGGGAGACGGGCGTACTCGCAGGGTCGGCCGGAGGTGTGGACACCGCGTCAGGGTGCCCGCAGACGACAGGAGTGTCAACGTTTCGAGCCGCTACCGTCGCCCCGGTGCTGCTCCATCGAGGACATCGACGCGGATGGATGCTCGTCCATGGGCTGATCGCCGGCGTTGCGCTGCTCGCAACCGGCGCATGCGGCGCGGCCAGTGATGAGGCGGGACAGGCCGGCGACACCACGACCGCCGTGCCCCGGACCGGCCCCGGCATCGAGGGCGGCTCCGTGGTCGGCCGTCTGGACGGTTCGTGGACCGTCGACACCGTGAAGTTCATCGACGATTCACGAATCGACACTCCGCAACCCGACACTCCGCGAATCGACCCAGCCGCCGAAGCGTTGGTCGGTGTCACGATCAACTTCGACACGGGCGCGTCATCCGTCGACTTCTCGGTGGGCTGCCGCCTGGTCCTGGGTTCCTACACCTTCTTGCCCGATGGCACGGCCGGGTTCACCTTGCCCGGGCGTTCGACGGTCGTGTGCCCGGCAGCCGAGGAGGAGGCTGCCGCAACCCTCACGTCGCTTCTGGAGCAGACGTTGAGCTGGCGTCCGGATGGGCAGCTGTTGGTCTTCGAGGGCCCTCGAGGTCAGGTATCGCTCCGCCGGGCCGACTGAAGAGCTCGACAGTCAATCCACCGTGGCCGAAACGATGCGTGGGCACCAGTCGCCGATCGGCTGCTCGAGCCAGTCTGCGATCGGGCGTCACAAGCGTGAGACGCCAATCGGGTCGACGTTCGCGCAACACCGCACCGAAGCGCTTGTAGAGCGGCACGAGGTCACCGGTGGCCAGGCGCTTGCCATATGGCGGGTTCGTGGCGACCAACCCGGCATCGCTTCGCCCGGTCAGATGGGACACGACGCGCGTTTCGAGCATGATGTCGCCGGCCACGCCTGCTCGCTCCGCGTTGGCGGTCGCCGCCAGGATCGCCGAGCCCTCGCGATCGGCGGCCTCGATCGTGACCGGACTGGCCGGTGCCGCGCCCGCGCGGGCCGATCCTGCGACACTGGCCCAGGTGCCGGACTCGAAGCCGGGCCAGCGAGCGAGGGCGTAACCCGGCATCATCCCCTCCTCGCCACCGAGGCGACCGGGGTCCGGTGGAAGGTTGCGAGCCACGAGCGCCGCCTCGATGGCCACGGTTCCCGAACCGCAGAACGGGTCGAGCAGCGGCTCGGTTCCGTCCCACCCTGCCGCTGACAGCATGGCGGCGGCCATGGTCGGCCGAATCGGCGCTGCCACGTGGTCGGTGCGCCAACTGCGATGATGCAGGGCCTCGCCCGAGGCGTCGGCGCTGACCGTGAACAGATCGCGATCGGCTCGAACGACGAAGGCCTGACGTGGTTGTTCGGGTCGTTCGAGTGGAGCGCCCACCAGCCGCTCCAGGCGCTCGGCGATGGCAGCGGTGTGAATGAGTCGCGACTTGTGAGCGGTGACTCGGAACTCTGCAGCCACCCCGGGGCCGAGCCACTGCGCCCAGTCGATCTCCTCTGCCCTGGCCACCAGATGTTCGAAGTCGGTGGCCCGGAAGGTGGCCATGCGAACCATCACGCGCGAGGCGGTACGCAGCCAGACGACCGACGCGTAGAGCTGCCGGGTCGTTGCCTTGAACTCGACCAGGCCCGGGCCGACGTTGCCGACGCGGTTGCCGAGGGCCTCCACCTCGTCTCGGCAGATGGCTTCCAGGCCCGGGGTGCAGACAGCGACAGCTTCGAAACGGGCCATCTGCACGTTCTATCGTCGTTGACAGGGCAATCGGGTGGGCTCAACTTGCTTGACGCAGGGCACGTTCCAAGAGGCGCTGGTCACCGAGACGTCGCCGAAGCTCCCGTTCCAATCCGGCAATCGGGTGCAGATTCTGCGGAGCCCGGGTGTCCTTGTGGGGCTCGCTGGCGAACCGGGGCAGCAACGAACTGATGAGGTTGGCCCGATCTGCGGCATCGGTCGCCTGTCCGAGCCCGGGAAGTTCGAGCCGGACCACACCACTCAGTGGATGAGCAATCGGTCCAGGAAGACGCAGGTACCAGGACCATCGATTGAAGCGGCCGCCGATGAGGAACAACGGCGTACGCTGACCGGCCGCCAACCGGCCGACGACTCGATGTTGCTCGGGCGCGAGGTACTGCACGTGCTGTGTCTTGACGTATCCGACTCCTGCCGAGGTTTCGCGCCCCCGGAGCGGACCGTCGAAGACGACGATGTCGGTGCCCACTCCTGCGCTGGAGCGACACGACTCGACGACCCGCGTGCAGTCGTTGGCCACTCGCTGCTCGACGGCGGTCATGTGGGTGTGGATGGCGAGATACAACGGTTCGTCACCCTCACCGGCGATCGGGCGCAGGGCGTAGGTGCCGTGGCCGGTCCTGACATCCTCGGCGTCGGGCGCCGCGGTGTACAGCGCTCGCTCCACTCGGGCATCGACCAGGGCCGCCGATCCGGGTTCGCAACGCACCACCCCTGCGGCCACGGTGGCGCACACCCCGGCGTGAGCCGGTTCCAGCTCATCGGCACCGGGCGAGCGAACCCACACCCGAGCGTCGATCCGACGAACCCCGTCGACGAAATAGAGCACCGGATGGTCGATCGACGTCTCCGGGGTGATGGGTTGCCACTGGGCAATCGGAACCTCGACGTCGGCATCGACGGGCTCGTCGACATCGGTGAGGCCGTCTTCACCCACCGAGGTCCCATAGCCCGGATCCCAGGACTCGACGCTGAACCTCATGACCGACGTCGTG
>JAHECQ010000045.1:0-1641 GCA_024641625.1 Acidimicrobiales bacterium
GAGGAGGCCAGGGGTTCGACTCCCCTCAGCTCCACCCCTGAAACCCCTGGTCAGCGGCCTCACGGTCGGATCAGGGGTTTCTTCGTTCTGGGCGCAGACGCCCGCTAGACCGCCAGAGGTTCCGGAGATAAGTCCGCTGAGGCCGTCGGTGACCTCGATGTCAACATGTTCAAGCACGCTGCCGTAGACATCCATCGTGGTGCGGATGGAAGAGTGGCCCATCCGCTTCTGGATCACTCTGGGATGCGCTTTTAGTTCGATCATCAGGCCGACGGCGGAATGCCGCAGGCCGTGGAACGTCAGGTCTTCCATGGCCGCCCGCTTCACGGCGGGGAGCCATACTCGATTGCGGAAGTGCTTGCGTCGGATCGGCTGGCAGTTGGGAGAGGTGAAGATCAGGTCATCTCGATCGACCGGTGCACGCTCGGCAAGATGAGCGGCTTGCAGGTACCTCTCGGCGGGGGCGGCACCATGCATCGCCTTCGGTGCGGAGACACCCTGGTCAAGCTGGTGCGCTTCAACTCCGTACCCGATGCTCGGTCGCCTGGTGGCCATATTCCTGACGGGACTGGTCTGCGGTACTTCTCCATTCACGTGGAGAACGTGGAGGAGATGATGGCGTTATGCGAGGAAGCCGGCGTGCCGGTCGTGATTCCCGTCCGTGAAGCATTCCCCGGGCTGACGATCGGGTTGGTAACCGATCCGGACGGGAACCTCGTCGAGTTCGTACGGCAAGACACCTAGGGCTTCCTGTCCAGAGGCAGAGGCGACAGGTCCACCGTGAGGGGGACGGGGTGAGCGCCCACCACCACTCATGATCAGGCAGCCACAGGCGCTGCTCTCGTTGTCTGCTTCGGGTTGTTACTGGCGGTGGAGGGGTCCCTGGGTGACTTCGAGGATGTCCCAGGTTCGATCGATGCCTTTGAGTTGGTGCGGGCCTCGGTCGAGGAACTCGATGCCTGATCCCGCTACGAGATCGCGAACGGTGCTGGTGGCGAGGATTTCTCCCGGGCCTGCGAGCCCGTCCACTCGGGCTGCGACATGGACCGCTACGCCTCCGACGTCATCGCCCCGAATCTCGATCTCACCGGTGTGCACCCCAGCCCGGATCTCAACGTCGATGAGCTGCAACGCGTCACGGATCGCGATGGTGGCGGTGACGGCCTGGCCCGGTCCGTCGAAGGTTGCGAGCACCCCATCGCCGGTGGTCTTCACGACACGGCCCCCGAACCTTGCGACCTGTTCGGCCACGATCCGGTCGTGCTCGTCGAGCAGGTGCCGCCAACGGGCATCACCCAACCGGGTGGCAGTCACAGTGGAGTCCACGATGTCGGTGAACACCACCGTCGCCAGCATTCGGTCAGTCACGGTGTACTGCCCGACGCTGGGATCAACGGTCGCGAGGAACTCGACGACCGCATCCTGTATGCCCTGGGGATCACCCATCCATGCCATGTGGTCGTCGCTGTCAAGCTCGAGCAGGGTGGCGTTGGGGATGTGCGCGGCTAGGTAGCGGCCCATCTCCACCGGAACCAACAGATCCCTCGTGGAGTGGATCACCAGGGTCGGGCAGCGCACTGTCGGCAAGACGTCGCGGGTGTCCATCTGCAACACGACCTCCCATGCCTCAGCAACCGCGTC
>JAHECQ010000045.1:1651-15038 GCA_024641625.1 Acidimicrobiales bacterium
CAGACGCCGGAACTCTGGGTTCGTGGCCAAACGAGGAGAAACTATCGATGGCGCCACCGAGCGAAGCGTGCCCCAGTCCGAGATTCGCTGATGGACACCATCCATGAACAACTCGGGGTCAACACCCCAGTCATAGGCGTCGTCCGCGCTCAATCGAGCGAAACCCCCAATCAACACCAGACCGCTGATGCGGTCCGGTCGCATAGCGGCCAGCATCGTGCACATCGCGGTGCCCTCGGAGATACCCATCAACGTGACGCGCTCGATTCCCAGCGCGTCCATCACCGCCAGCACGTCCCGAGAACGTTGCTCCAAAGTTGGGTGTCCGGCCGAGGCACCCGAGATCCCGTGGCCCCGCTTCTCCACGAGGACCAGTCGGGCCATCGATGCGAGCTGTCTGAACCAGCTCCCATACCCCGGGATTTCCCACAACACCTCGATCGTGTTGCCCATCCCATTGACAACGACCAGATCAGCAGGGCCATCACCAACAACCTGATAGCCGATAGCGGTTCCGTCCGCTGCAGAAACAAACTCCGGATCAGGTACCTCGACCACAACGACATCGTTGCACGCCACCCGGCATCGCCACTCGGATTGAGCTGAAATTCAGCTCCAAGACCATCCCAACCTGTCGGTTGCCGGCATCCGCGTCTCGTCCAAACTTGTGGAGTCTGTTGATTTGAATGGGCTGCTGCCGTACGGAACGGTTGAACTGGAGGCTGGCTGGAGCAGTACGGTAACCCAGTGCTTGGTTGCCTGTAGAAGAGCGTCCCAGTCGTCCAGTATTGGGTTTGTCATCTCGACGTAGTTCTTGGCTTCGTCCTGGAGCCCATGCTCAATGAGCCCTCGCTGAACGCGAAGGCGAAGGACGCCGGGATATTGGTCGGCCGGTGGCTAGCGGGTTCGTGGTGCCATGAGCGCCTTGACGGTCGTTGCTCTGCTCGCGGCAACGAGAGGTTCAGCTGTATCGAGGACAGCTCCCGTCTCCGGGAAGACCGACCATCGCCTGGCGTCAGGATCGGGTGGACTTCTGGGTCGAGATTGCCAGCGGAAACAAGACCGACCACGAATCAAACCCGGAGATGTCGCCGTGGCAAACGATGGGGCCCCGCCCGGAGATGCGGGCGGGGCGCTCCGATCGTTAGCGATTTACCTGCATCGCTCTACCTGCCGAAGGGCGGTACCGAGACGTTGTCGATTCTGACGACCTCACCCGTCAGTGAGACGACAAACGCAGTGTTTCCAATGAACTCGAGAGACGTGGGCCGATCCAAGACGATCTCGTCTCCCAGGCTGTCGACCACGGGTGTGAAGGTCCCGTCCGCCCCGACCCGCAACAGTCTGCCCGTGTCCGGCAATGCCGGAGAACCTTCGCCCAATCCATCCCAATCGCCTTGGGACAAGGCATACAGTGTCCTGCCCCGGCCGAACTCGACGTCGACAATGAGGCTGGCACCCGACGCCAGCACGTCAGCGCTTGGCGCGTTTGCGTTGAACGTCAAGACCTTCCCGTCCGCGGGAAGATGGGGGCTCGGTCCTGCCTGCGCCATGTACACCGACCTTTCAACCGATGAATGTCGTCACCGTGGGGCAGGTAGCCGGGGCGACGAGGCCCGGCATCGACCACATTGCGTTGAGTGATCATCTGGCGGCGGCCGACGTGTGGGGGTGGACGAATACCTTGGCCGGCGACCGGCTTTCGGATCACGAGGGCGCCGGCGCCGACATCGCGCTCGCTGGGTGATCCGGACCCCGACGGATCTGACGGCGTCGGACCCTTCGGCGTTTGCGTTGCCTCAGTCGGTGTCATCCTCGTTGTCGGTTCCGGTGGAAGCTTCACCCAGCCGGGGCACGGTATCGCTGCCGCGGCGGAGTCGCTGTCGTATGGAACGGGCGGCGTCGGCACTTTGGGCTCCGACGTCATGCAGGGAGTCGACGAGGGTGGGTCGTGGCGGCATTTGGATCGGGTCGTAGTCGAGGAGTCGTTGGCCGGCGAACCAGGCGGTCAGCTCGTTGAGGTCTTGGGTGGCCCGTTCGAGGTGGCGGGATTGGATGGGGGCGAACCCGTCCATGGCGGCCGGGGACAGGATCCGGGTTTGGGTTTCGCGTAACTGTTGGAGCAGCGCCTGGTCCTGATCGAGGTGTTCTCGTAGGGCGTTTCGTGCGTACTCGACGGCCGCTTGGAGGTGGTGGGGTTCGTGCTGTTTGATGTGTTCGAGCCTGAGCTGGTGCCACAGCGAGTGGTTGTGTTCGGCGACGATGAGCAGGGCCAATGTTTCGGGGAGTAGTTCGTCGGACAGCAGTTCTTGGGCGGCGGACGCCCTGGCCCGGGGCCGCCGGCCGGTGTCGGCGTCGGCGAGTTGAAGCCGGACATGGGCCCGCAGCTTCTCCAAATCTCGGGTGATGGCGGGGCCGAGAGCAGCGACCGAGTCCCAATCGGCGTTGGGGAGGCCTTTCCCGGCGAAGACGTGACCGGTGAGGCCTTCGAGGGTTCGACGATCTCCGAGGACGTCGCCGAGGCGCTCTGCCCGTAGGAGTGTGGCAATCCGGTCGACTTTGTCCTCGACTCGTTCGACGGCGACTTCGATCTCGCGGATCGCGGTCCGTAACGCGAGACCGATGGCCGCAGATTGGAGAGCGAGCGCTCGTTCGGGGCCGATGTCGACAGGTTCCCAGTCGAGGTTCCCGACGAACCCGCGCGGGTCTCGGACAAAGGAGCGGAACGCTCCGCTGCCGGCGGGGATCGCGCCGTTGTCCTGCAGGAGTTGCGCGCTGCGGTCCGTGTGGCGGATGTACTGAACCGAAGTGACCCCATCAGCGAACCCCGACGCGTAGACGGCGACTGCGTCCGCGGCGACGCCGGCGGAAACCGTCGCGACTTCCTTTGGACGTTCCCCCGTAATCCAGGCGACCAGATCGTCAACCGCCTTGTTCGAGCCGCCGACGAGGACGCCCTGATCGTCGGCCCAAACCAGGAATTCGTTCCCGTCGGCCGCCTTGCGTCGACGCCCCCACGCGGCCATCAAGACCACCGCCGGACTGCGTAGAGAACCGCGGGAAGCGAGGTTGGGCCCATCGGTGTCCATCGTGCCATGACTCCGACGCCAGAGCGGCGCTCGAGCGCAAACATGACCCTCGGCGCGACTAGATTCCGCAGGTGGACATCCCTGGGGTGCTCATCCGTTCGATTCAGGCGGGCGAGTGTGTGGCGTTCGTCGGTGCCGGCTTTTCCGCACCCGCCGTTCCGCAGTGGTCACATCTCCTCGAGGACATTGCTCAGACCGAGCGTCTTTCGATCGCCACTCGCGAGCGTGTGAGTCGACTCGTCGAGCGGGGAACGAGCAAGGATCTCGAGGCCTCCGCCCAAATCCTGCGCGACGAACTCGGCCCCGACGACTTCGGCCAGACGCTCAGCCGCGCAGTGGGTGAGCCGGTCTTGGATGAACGCATGCGTGGGAGGATCGAGGCGTTGCTCGGTATCCCGTTTCGGGCGATCCTGACCACGAACTTCGATGGCATTCTCGATGGGCGTGATCCTGGTCGCGACGCCTATCTCGATGTGCTGCGGCCATCGGGCCATCGCTGGTGGGATCAGCGTTTCTGGAACCCCGAACGGAGCCGCCAGACCATCGTCAACTTGCATGGCAGCACTGCGACGGGAAATGACATCGTCTTCACCCGGGAGGACTATCGGCGTCGCCTCTACGCCAATCCCGGTTACGTCACCTTCCTTCGGTCGGTCATGGCAACGACCACCGTTCTCTACCTCGGGTTCTCGTTCACCGACGCCTACCTCGACGAGCTTCGATCCGAGATCCTGGCGCTGCTGGCATACCGGGGCGGCGACCGGCCAATCGCCTACGCACTGCTCAACGATGTCACACCGGACGAGATCGACTACGCCCGACGACACGAGGGCATCGAAATCATCTCGTACCCATCCGAACCCGACTTTGCCGGTTTCGACGAGGCGCTCACATCGATCCATCGAGCGACCGATCCGTCGCGGACACTGGGAATGCTGCTCAGCGATGCTCGGGTCGTGTGGATCGATCCGGCCTCGGACCTCGTCGAGTACGGCATGGGCTTTCTCCAGGGGGCAGCAGTAGCCAGTGGGGCACACGCAACCATCGACCGGTTCGACAGCGTGGATGCTGCCCTGGAGTCGATCGAGACCAACGGTGCGCAGCTCGTCGTGACACGATGGGGTCATGGTCTGGGCCCTGACGGCGGGTCCACGGCCGAACATGTCCTCGGCGAGGTCCGACGACGAGATCTGCGAGTACCGGTCGTCGTCTTCGCGTCTGGCGATCACGCCGACGACAACAAACGATCGGCGATGGGCCTCGGAGCGACGAGCTTCGAGTTCACCTGGGAAGGACTGTTCCAGGAGATCGAGCGGATCTTCCGACCCGCGTCGCTCTGACTGGTTCCCTCAACAAGGCCACGGGATTCACTCCCACGCACCTGAAGCAGTTGGCCGGGATCTCGCAGCTGTTCCTCTCAGCCCACAACCCGAAACACCTCGGCCGACTCCAGCTCCACGAGCGCCTCGGACTTTCGATGGATCCATCCACCGTTGCGAGGATGGAATGGGGCTGTGGCTTGAGCTAGAGGTCGGCGAGCCAGTCTTTGGCTTCCTCGTAGATCTCCTCGATCGAGCTGTGGTCGAGGGGGTTGTGGTCGAGGAGGCCGACCTGGCCGCGGAGCTGTCGGTAGACGATGGTGGAGAGGAAGTTTTGGGTTGGTTCGGGTGCTCGGCGGATGGCCGTGAGCCAACGGCGGCACAGGTCATGGCGTTCCAACGCCCAGGCGAGCATCGCGGGCGCCAAGAGCAGGTCGGGCAGGCCATTGTCAGCGGCGTCGTCGCGCAGGGTGCGTTCCGTGAGGGCGAGCCGGTCCAACGTCGTCCTGACATCTCCGGTTGCCGCGGCCGACTCGGCAGTTTGAAGGCTGCTCCACCAACCCAACGCGGTCAATGATCCGAACACTTCCTCGGACTCCCGATGGTGTTGCATCGCGACCTGATTCGCGACAACGGGCTCGGTGGTGAGTAACAGGGCGGCCTTCAGAGTCTGGAACTCCTGTCGTGACCGGTCATAGGGGCGAGCCTCGATGCGACCTTCGACCTGCGAAATGATTTCGAGGGCCGCTTCAACCTGGCCGACAAGGGCAAGGAACACGGCCCGATAGAGGCGGGCGAGATCAGCGATGCTCTCGGCACCGGACGCCTCGGCCAGGTCATGACCTTCGTCGAGCAGCGCCAGAGCTCGATCGTGATCGCGGAACGCGATCATCCATGAACTCATGATTTGAGCCCATGCCAGTTCCTCGGGACGGCTGCCGCCACCGAAGATGTCGGCCGCCTTCCGCGAACCTCGCTCTATCCACTCCTGTCTTCGGCACGAGAGCCCGGCGGCCCCGGCAGCCAGATTGAGAACGCCAGTTTGGGAGGCACTCAGAGGGAGTTGTCCCAGGTACTGATCGATCCGGTCGATCGTCGTCGACGCCCGCCCCCCGGTGGTCCAGGCTGCGTAGCCGGTGAGACCGCCGATCAGGTCTGTCAGCTCGTCAACTCGTCCTGCCTCGGCGAGCCGGGTTTCGACAAGCCGGTGGTCGTCATAGTGCCGGTTGGCCCACGCAGCCAGGCTCGCCGAGGTGTACCACTCTTCACGCGTGTGGGAGCAGATGTGGCGAATCACCCATTGGGTATGCGTTTCGAGAAAGCGATCGGGATCACCTGACAGCCAGTGTTGCTGCGCAAAGAGCTTGACGGTTTCGAGGAGCCGGTGGCGGCCGTCGCCGTCGCGGGCGACGAGGCTGCGATCGACGAGCCCGGCCAGGGTGTGTCCGACTGAACCGACTTCGAGTGTGCGGGAGGCTGCTTCCACATCGGTGGCGGCGAAACTCGACGGGAACGCGGCAAGCAACATGAGTAGTTCGCGTTGGTGCAGGTCGAGCGTGCCCCAAGTGTCCTCTAACACGGCGATGAGGCTGGCCTGTCGACGGCTTCGACCTCTACGTCCCTGGGTGAGCAGTTCGAACCGTTGGTCGAGTCGGTCGGCCAGCTCGGCCACGGTGTACTGGCGGAGCTGGGAGGCGGCCAGCTCGATGGCGAGCGGTAGCCCATCAAGTTGGGTGCAGATCCGACTGACCGTGTCGAGGCGGTCCGGCTCGACCGGCGCGCCCACCCGCGCTGCGGTCGCGATGAACAGCTCGACTGCGGGGGAGGCCAAGTCAACGTCGACGTCCAGGGGAGGGACGTGGACGTGGCGTTCGTCGACGAGTTGAAGGGGTTCGCGGCTGGTGGCCAGCAACTTGGGACCCGTGGTGGCCTCGAGGAGTATGTCGACCACGTCGGCTACGTCGTCGGTGATGTGTTCACAGTTGTCGAGCACCAAGAGCATGTCCCGATCCGAGATCAGCTCGGCAAGGGCCTCCACCAGATCAGTCCCAGACACAGACAACCCCGCGGCGGTGGCGATCGCTTCGACCACCTGTTCGGCCCCGCCGGCGGGGACCAGGTCGACGAACCAGACTCCATCGACAAACTGGTCGGCCAGCTCGGCCGCGACCGCGGTGGCCAGGCGGGTCTTGCCGGTGCCACCGATGCCGAGCAGGGTGACAAGCCGATGGTCGGAGACGAGCCCGCTGATCTGGCCAATGTCGTCCTTGCGGCCCACAAGGGGGGTGCGCTCGACCGGCAGATTGTGGCGGACGACTTCCAGGCTGCGCAGGGCCGGGAACGATTCGACTCCGAATTGGAACAGGTGTTCACGGGCAGAGAGGTCTTTCAGACGGTGCTCGCCGACATCGACGAGGTTCTCGGCTTCGAGGAGGCCCGCTGCGACTGCCGAGATGAGGATCTGGCCCCCGTGGCCGGCCGACATGATCCGCGCTGCCCGGTTCAGCGCAGGACCGAAATAGTCGCCGTCGCGTTCCTGAGCCTCTCCGGTGTGGACCCCGATGCGCACCCGTATCGGGGCCTCTGGGGGCCACTGCGCGGCACGCAGGGCTTCCTGGGCGGCCTGAGCTGCAGCCAGGGCGTCCGCAGCCCGATCGAAGGCGGCCGAGAACGCGTCTCCCGCCGTGGTGAACACGTACCCACCGCTGCGCTCGATGGCCTGGCGGAGGAGCCGGTCGTGCAATTCGAGCGCGATTTCCATCTGGGAGGGATGGTCCTCCCACAGCCGGGTCGAGCCCTCCACGTCGGTAAACAGAAACGTCACCGTCCCTGTTGGTCGCTCAACCATGGCCCAGATGGTCGCGCGTCCACCCGTACCACGTCGAGGGAACCTCTCGGACACGGGTCGAGCAAGGCCGGACTCGCTTGGCCGATCGCGCCCCAGGTGTCGCTGAGCAGAGATGCGACGGCGAGTGGGTCAGGTCCGCCGTCCCCACCCCCTGGCCGGCTCCTTCTCGGGGAGCGTGAAGGCGTGGAGCTTGTCGTTGGAGGCGCCACGAATTTGGGGCTGCCACACCCGGAACCCCAGTAGCTGAAGCCATTCGAGATCACCGCGCCAGACCTACGAGGAGGTCGTGAGTGCGCCGTTGGAGACTACGCCCGACGACGACTCGACCCACTGGTCGACGCGTTCGATGGCCGCCAGGCGCAGCCTGAGCCAGATCGCGGTGTCGCGGATCCGGCGGACCTTTTCGGCCGAATGGTCCTGACGGGGACTGTCAGCCGACGAGCGAATGCATCTCGCATGCTGGCGGTCGGTTGTGAGGGGTGGGGTTTTTCCTGGTGATGGTTCTGAAGGCAGGCTGAAACACAGTTTCGTATTCTGGCTTCATGGGGGATGACACAGCACGGGTTCGTTTGCTTGGGGGTGTGAGTATCGAGCGGAGTCGAAGCGAGGAACCGCTGAATCCGAGGCTCCGCAGGTTGTTGGCTGTTTTGTCGGTTGATCGGGGCGAAACCGTTTCGGAGTCGGCCCTGATCGATGCTGTGTGGGGCGAGAGCGGCGAGTTGCCGGCAAACCCGACTCGGAGTCTTCAGACCTATGTTTCCCGCTTACGGTCTCATCTGGGTGCTGAGGCGGTCGAGCGAGTCGGGGCCGGTTACCGGCTGGCCGAAGGTGTTTCGACCGACGTCGTCGAGTTCGAAGCTCTGTTGGGCGAAGCCCGCGAGGCGCGGTCAAGGGCCGATGACCGGTCGGCGGTCGATTTGCTTGAACGGGCCAATGGGCTTTGGGATGGCCCTGCGCTCGGTGATCTGGCCGATGAGTCGTGGGCTGGGGCTCAGGCCCACCGTTTGGACGAGCTTCGGGTCGATGCCCGAGAGCAGCGGGCAGAGTTGTTGATCGGCCTCGGTGATGTGAACGGTGCACTGTTGGGGGATTTGAAGCGTCTGGCGATCGACCATCCTCATCGGGAAGGTCCGACCCGGCTTCTGATGATCGCTCTCAATGAGGTGGGGCGTCAGGCCGACGCCCTCACGGCTTTCCGTCGCCATCGCGATCAGCTGGCGACCGATCTGGGTCTTGAACCGTCACCTGGTCTACGCAAGCTCGAGGAGCAGATACTCACCGAGGACCCGGCAGCTCGTACCGCGGGCAGCGGTCGTGCGCTTCGGGGTTACCGGATTCGGGAGAGGTTGGGTGAGGGGGCGTTCTCGATCGTGTATCGAGGGGAACAGCCGTCGGTGGGCCGGGAAGTGGCGATCAAGCAGATCCGGGCGGAACTGGCGAATCGTCCGGAGTTCATACGCCGGTTCGAAACCGAAGCTCATCTCGTGGCCCGACTGGAGCATCCGCACATTGTCCCGTTGATCGATTACTGGCGGGAGCCGGGGTCTGCGTATCTGGTGATGCGGTTGCTGCGGGGTGGGAATCTGGAGACCTCGGTGTTGGAGCATCCATGGACGTTGGATCGAACGTTGGCCATGGTTGACCAGATAGGCGCAGGGTTGGCTGTCGCCCACCGGGCCGGGGTGGTCCACCGGGATGTGAAATCGGCCAACATCCTGTTGGACGACGAATCGAACGCCTATTTGAGCGATTTCGGTATCGCGCTGGAGGCATCCGAGATAGCGGATCCGTTGGCTGCGTTGTCGGCCGGGTCGCCGGCTTACGCGTCCCCGGAACAGTTGCGTCGCGAGCCAATCGGCCCTCCGGCTGATGTGCATGGTCTGGCCATAGCGGTGTATGAAGCGCTCACCGGGAGGTTGCCGTTCCCCGACGAGCCCAACCAGGCTGCTCTGCTCCAACGCCAGTTGCATGACCCGATCCCACCGGTGCGTCACGTCCGCAGCGATCTGCCGACTGCGATCGACGACGTCCTGGGTCGGGCCACGGCCAAGGCCCCGACCGACCGCTACCAGACGGTGGAAGAGTTCGTCGAAGCCCTCCACCAGGCGGCCAACGTGAGTGGGCCGGCGGGGGTGTCGCGGGCGGCGATGACAGCGATAACCGCCGAGGTCCGCAACCCTTACAAGGGTCTACGGGCGTTCGATGAGGCCGACGCCGCCGACTTCGCCGGCCGGGAAAGGCTGGTCGACCAACTCGCCGAGACCCTCGATCAGAACCGGCTGATCGCAGTTGTCGGACCCTCGGGTTCCGGGAAGTCATCGGTGGTGCGGGCCGGGCTGTTGCCCCAGCTCCGCAAGGGTCGTTTGAACGGCAGCGACCGCTGGTATGTCGTGACCATGGTCCCCGGCCAGCGTCCCTTCGAGGAACTCGAGAACGGTCTCACCCGAATCTCGACGAATTCGCCGATGGGCCTGCTGGAACTGCTCCGCGACGGCGAACGCGGCATCGGCCGGTCGGTGCGTCGGGTCTTGCCCGACGACGGGCAGCTGCTGCTGGTCATCGACCAGTTCGAGGAACTGTTCACCCTGTGCGAAGACGAGACAGCGCGCCGCGAATTCCTCGACGGTCTCGCTTCTGCTGTCACCGAAGAACGGTCCCGACTCCGCGTGATCCTCACCCTTCGGGCTGACTTCTATGACCGGCCCCTGCGCTATGAGTCGATCGGTCGCCTGGTCCGCGACGCCACCATTCCCATACTCCCACTCGCGGCCGACGAGCTCGAACGGGCCATCGTCGACCCCGCCCTGCGGGTCGGTTGCGAGTTCGAGCCTGGTCTGATCTCGGAGATAGTGGCCGACGTCGCCGACCAGCCGGGCGCCCTACCCATGTTGCAATACGCCCTCACCGAACTCTACGAACGCCGGGTGTCCGGGCTCCTACTCAAAGACGCTTACCGCGATCTTGGTGGTGTGGCCGGCGCCCTCGCCCGCCGAGCCGAGGAACTCCACTCCGAGGCCGGCAGCGACGAACAGACCGCCATCCGAGCCGTGTTCGGCCGTCTCGTCACACCCGGCGAAGGCACCGAGGACACACGGCGACGGGCCCTGCGCTCCGAACTGACCTCGATTTCCCGAGCCGACACCATCATCGACCTCTACGGTGCAGCCCGGCTCGTGTCGTTCGACCACGACCCAGCCACCCGGGAACCGACCGTCGAAGTCGCCCACGAAGCCCTCATCCGTCAATGGCCCCGACTGCGTGAATGGCTCGACGAAGACCGCGACGGCCTCCGCATCATGCGTCACCTCCACACCGCAGCCCACGACTGGGACGCAACCGGCCGACCCGACACCGAGCTCTACCGAGGCGGCCGCCTCGAAACAGCCGAAGACTGGGCCACAACCAACCACCTTGGGGACCTCGAACGAGCGTTTGTCGACGCGAGCAGCCTCCGGCGCAACGCCGAGCGGGTCGCAGATCGCAGGCAAAGCACCCGCCTCCGCCGACTAGTCGCCGGTGTTGCGGTTATCGCAGTCGTCGCGGTCGTCGCCGGTGCGGTTGCCTTCCAACAACGTTCACAGGCCAACGACAGTGCCGCCGAGGCCCGGGCACAGGCGGAGATCGCCACCGCCAACGAGCAGCGTGCCCAGCGACAAACCTCGGTTGCCGAACAGAACGCCGAACTGGCCGCTGCAGCGCGAGCCGACGCCGACCTCCGTCGGATCTTGTCTGACACCACACTTCAACGCGACACAAACCCCACGCTCGCCTTGCTGCTTGCCGCCGAAGCCCACCAAGCCCAAGCAGGCGCCATCGCCGACGTCGCTCTTTGGACAGCCCTGCAACGTACCGACGGATACCTCGGCCTCATCGCCGGGCCTGACAGAACCGGGAACTCGAACTTCATCACGTTCTTGGGTGACGACGCCATAATCGTTCGAGATCTCGACAAGATCTCCATCTACTCCGTCCCCGCGCGTCGTCAGATCTTCGAGATGACCGCGGGCAGCCGCCCCAACGTCTTTGGTCGAACAAGCATCTTCGGCCACCAGGATCGAGCAATCACAGTCACCGATGACGGACGGGCGTTGCTCTTCGATTCGGACAACATTCTGTCTGGGCCCGTCGATCTCTCTGGCGACATGTCGGCGAGCGGCGCCGGCCTGGGAGCCGACGGCACGGTCCTCGTCGGCTACGAAAACGGGGAACTGTGGCGCATACAGCCTGAGTCGGGCGGGCGCGTGAAAGTGGGTCAGCACCCCCACCCAATCGACATCGCCACTGCGTCGGCCGACGGCCGACTAGTCGCCGCAGTCGACGCAGGCGGCAACGTCACCCTCTGGGACACCGAATCGGGCGAACCGCGGTGGACGTGGACCACCGGCGACCCGCCGTCGTGGGACACCTCGGTGGAGCCCCGCCTCGACGCCGCCGGCAACAACACAGGCGAAACCCGATACCGAGGACTCCGACGCGGCGGCCCCGTGCTGGTCCCGCCCGTTGAAGGCGATCTCCGCGGGGCGGCCGAGAACCTGTGGTTCAGCGCAGATGGCCGCTACCTGTATCTCGGGGCGGCGGAAGCCCTTGCCGTCGAAGACGGCGCGTTCGTCTGGACCGCTGGAAGCGCTCAGGGCGCCAACAGCCGCCGATTCCAGGAACTGGCCGACGGCTCGCTGCTCTACGGCGGCATCATCGTTCGAGATGGGCAGGTCGAACGAGAGCTCGAGCAATTCGAGCTATCCAACATGATCGCAGCCAGTCCATCAGGATCGCTCCTGGCTGAGCTCAGCGAGGAAGGACTGCGGCTCTGGTCGACAGACGGGACACAGCTCATCGCAGATGCTCTGCCAAGAGGCGACCATGACTACGCGACGCTCAGCGAAGACGGCAGGCAGGTCGCCAGCTTCCGGTACCTCAACCCCGACGGCACCGTGGAACCCGGCACAGTCCGATCAGTCGCCACAGGCGAGAAGGCTGCGAACCTCGAAGATCCCGCATGGTTCCAAGTCTTCACCCGCCACGGTCATGCGCTCAGCTACTACGTGCTGCAACCCGACATCCAACCCGACGGCACCTCCGTGTTCCGAGACCCCAAGACCTTCGAGGCGCTGTCTGCCCCGATGCCACAACAAGCCTGGGCAGCAGCCGAACTGAGCCCTGACGGGAAATTCGTCGCCATCGGCGACATCGCCGCCACCGGTGGTGTTCGCATCTACGACGCCGAGACAGCGGAACTGCTCGTCACCCTCGCTGACCCCCTTGACCCCTCGGGACGCTGCGGGTGCTACATCGCCTTCTCGCCCGACTCATCATTGATCGCCGCCACAGTCGTGAAAGGAGGCGCTGCACTCTGGAGCACAGCGACATGGGAGCCCGTCGCCGTCATCGAGCCACCCGATGCTGATCTCTACTCAGTCGCGTTCTCCCGGAACGGCGAGGAGCTGCTCACATCCTCAGCACAAGGCGTGATCTACAGCTACAAGCTGGCCACCGGCCAGATCAGCACCATTGGAGCTGTGCCCTTCGAGGCGGGCGCGTTCTACCACGGAGTCGCGATCGCCGAGTCACCCGACGACGACTACCTCGTTGTGACCGGCCGCAGCGCGGCCCTAATCGACCGCTCCACCGGGTCACTGATCGGCACACCAGTCCCCGCAGGCGAACTGGCATTCGGAGCCTCAGCGTCGCTCAACGGACAACACGCGGTCACCGCAACACAAGACCACCTGTTGGTATGGAACCTGCAACCCGACACCTGGCCCGAGACGGCCTGCAACGCAGCCGGACGCAACATGACCGCAGAAGAATGGCAGCAATACGGCCCCACCGACCGGCCCTACCGGGCGACCTGCCCACAATGGCCCCCACTCGGCTGAACCCCGGCCACAAGGATTCAACGGCTGGAGACTAGCGCCGCAGGCACACGGCAACGACAGACAACTCGCCACTCAACCCACGGCGACGGCGACCGGCCGGCTGTTCCTCCATCTCTGACGTAGCTGCCTCCTAATCGAGGTGACCGGCCAGAAGGGGGAGGCTCACCTGAGCCCGCTGGCCGCAACTCGCCCGCGTCGACGTGCGATTCCGCGCCAACTTCGCCGACATCGCCGGCCACCTCCACAACGGCGAGG
>JAHECQ010000410.1 GCA_024641625.1 Acidimicrobiales bacterium
GGTCGCTTCATCGACGAGTCGTGGATCGATGCCCCGGTCCGGCCGGGAAAGCGTCCTGGGGCATTTTGCGCCTACACCGTCCCGTCGCACCATCCCTACGTGCTGTTGAACTGGACGGGCCGCAGTCGCGACGTCCTCACGCTGGCGCACGAGCTCGGGCACGGCGTGCATGCGTACCTTGCTCGGGAACAAGGCATCTTCCACCAGTCGACCCCGCTGACGCTGGCCGAGACGGCCTCGGTGTTCGGTGAGACCGTGACCAACAATCGACTGCTCGGCATGCTCGATGATCCGGGCGAGCGGTTCGCTCTACTCGCCTCCACACTCGAGGACTCCATCGCCACGGTCTTCCGGCAGGTGGCGATGAACCGCTTCGAGGATGGTTGCCACACGCTCCGTCGCACCGAGGGTGAGCTGTCGGTCGATCGGTTCGGTGAGGTCTGGTTCGAGACCCAGCACGCCATGCTCGGCGATGCCGTCAACATCACCGACGGCTATCGGACCTGGTGGTCCTACATTCCCCATTTCATCGGCACACCGGGTTATGTCTATGCCTACGCCTACGGGCAGCTGTTGGCGCTGTCGGTCTATGCCCGCTACGAGGCCGAAGGCGACGCGTTCGTGCCCGCATATCTGGATCTCCTGCGCGCCGGCGGCTCGAGGTCGCCCGAGGAACTCGGGGCCATCGTCGACTGTGACCTGGCCGACCCGAACTTCTGGGATGCCGGTCTGGCCATCGTCGAGGGCCAGCTCACCGCAGCCGAGGCCGCCGCTGCGGCCGCCGGACGCATCTGACCGCGCTCAGAGCAGATGTTCGATCTCCTCGACGACTCGGCCGGCATGGGTGGCCAGGCTGCCGTCGCCGGGGATCACGAGCTGGGCGTCGTCCATGCTCGGTTGCACCCAGCGATCGTGCATGGGCTTGACGGTCGCCGCGAACTGGTTGCTGACCGATTCGGGTGTCCGACCGCGTTCGGCGACGTCTCGGCGTACACGACGCTTGAACCGCATCTCCTCCGAACAGTCGCGGAAGACCCGCAAGGTGAACCGGTCGGCAATCTCGGGAAAGGCGAACAGCAGAATGCCCTCGACGATGGTGATCGGCTTGGCCCCCACCTCGATGACCTGATCGGTTCTGGTGTGAGTGGCGAAGTCGTAGACAGGGGCCTCGATCGCGTATCCGGCCTTCAGTTGGTCGAGGTGATGTGCCAGCAGCGGGGAATCGAGTGAATCGGGGTGGTCGTAGTTGACCAGGGCGCGTTGCTCCGGGGTCAGATGGCCGTGGTCCCGGTAGTAGGTGTCGAAGGCCAGGAGCGCGGCGCGGTCGGGACCGAGCACACTGGCCACCTCGGCTGCGAGCGTGCTCTTACCCGAACCGCTTCCGCCACATATGCCGATCAGGACGCTCACTTGTCGCCACGCTAGCTCGGTTCGATCGTGAACGGGTTCTGGGTATGAGCTAGCGTCGCTCCATGATCGAAGCAGGCATGATCTCCGCCGATGGGCACGTGTGCGAGCCCGCCAATTGCTACACCGATTACATCGACCCCAAGTTCCGTGACCGGGCCCCTCACATCGAACGGGCCGACGACGGCACCGACGTGTTCATCGTGCCCGGCATGCGCAAACCCATCGCTCTGGGCTTCATCGACGGCGCCGGGTTCGATCCCCGTGCTCGCAAAGCCCGAGCCGGAACCATGCGATTCGAGGACGTGCGAACCGGAGCCTACGACGCCAAGGATCGCCTGGCCTACATGGACCAGGATGGTCTGGCGGCCGAGATCATCTATGCGTCGGTGGGGATGGGTCTGTGCATGCATCGCGATGCCGAGTACAAGGACGCCTGCATGTGGGCCTACAACCGCTGGCTGGCCGAGATGTGCTCCGATGCCCCCGAGCGGGTGTTCGGCCTGGCCCAGACCGCCGTGCTCAGCGTCGACAGCGCGATTGCCGACTTCCAACGAGCGAAGGACATGGGGATGGTCGGCATGATGATGCCGGGTGATCCGATCCACGAGGACTACGACCACCCCGACTACGACGCACTGTGGGAGTGTGCCACCGAACTCGACCTGCCCATCTGCTTCCACATCCTCACCTCGCGGGCCGGCAGTATCGACGCCAAGCCACGGGGGCATGCGCTCAACAACTTCCTCGGCATCATCCGGTCGATCCAGGACATCGTCGGCATGATGGTGCTCGGCGGGGTGTTCGAGCGTCATCCCGACCTGAAGCTGGTCGTGGCCGAGAGCGACGCCGGCTGGCTGCCGCACTACATGTACCGCCTCGATCATGCCGTTCGAGTCACCTTCGGCGGCAACTTGAAGGGGCTCTCGAAGCTCCCGAGTGAATACATCCGGTCCAACGTCTGGGCCACGTTCCAGGACGACGCCACCGCCTACCACTCCCTGCACGCAGTCGATCACCGACATCTGCTGTGGGCCAGCGACTTCCCGCACACCGACTCCACCTGGCCCGACTCCCGAGCGTTGGTGGCCGAGCAGGCGGCGCACCTCAGCGAGGCGCAACGGCAGGCGATCTTCCGCGACAACACGGCCACGCTGTTCAACCTGCCGGCAGCCGACGCGTCCTGGAAGATGGAGCTCGCGACCGCGTCTTCCTAGATGGCCCCCTACCAGGAGCCCGAGTTCCTTCCCTGGGACGGTCGACTCGTCCCCCTCACCTTCATCGCCGGGTATCTGGGCGCGGGCAAGACCACCATCATCAACGAGGTGCTGGCTCGGGCCGATCGGCCCATTGCGGTGTTCGTCAATGACGTCGGAGAGATGAACATCGACGCGCGGCTGATCCGACGGCGGGGAGCCGACACGGTCGAGCTCACCGATGGCTGCGTCTGTTGCAGCTTGAGCGGCGGCTTCGGTGAGGCGTTCGATCGGTTGCGGGCTCGGCCCGATCCACCCGACCACCTGCTGATCGAGTTGAGTGGGGTTGCCGATCCGGCGCGAGTGCTTCCCTGGGGTCGGACGGCAGGGTTTCGTCTCGATGGCGTCGTCACCCTGGTCGACGCGTCCCGGTTGCTCGAGCAGTTGCGCGACCCTTTGATCGGTGAGGCCATCGCAGGGCAGATAGCCGTGGCCGATCTGTTGGTGCTCAGCAAAACCGACCTGGTGTCCGACGCCGAGGAAACCGAGGTTCGACGGAGGTTGGAGGCCCTTACCTCCGATGTCGGCCCGGCGACGACCGTGGTCTCGAATCGGGATCGGACCTGGGCGGCGGCTGCATTGATCGAGCTCGGAGGCCGGCGCCGCGGCGGTGTCACCGCCGTCGGGTCGATGACCTTGTTCGACCGGCATCTGGTCGAGATCGTCCCGCTGCCCCGTCCCATCGACAGAGTCGACCTGGAAGCACTGGTGGCCGGGCTCGGCCCGAAGACGGTCCGGGTGAAGGGCATTGCCCAGGACACTGGCGGCCATCGGCTGCTGGTGCAGCGGGTCGGCTCACGGATCACGGTCGACGAACTGTCGAGCGCTGAACTCGAGGAACCGACCGATCTGGTCGTGATCTCGATCCGGTGATCCCCGCACCGAAGGGGTTGCATAACAATTCACTCGAATGTATAGTTACCCGGTGAATCCTCCCGACCGTACTGCTTCCGCCAAGCGCTACTCCGTGGGAATTGTAGGTGCCTCGGGCTACACGGGCGCGGAACTCCTTCGTCTCTTGGCCGTGCATCCCAATCTCGAACTGAAGGTCGCCACTGGCGACAGCATGGCGGGCCAGTCGATCGCCGATCTGTACCCCAGCCTGGCTGCAGCCTACGGCGATCGCCGCTTCGACTCCTACTCGCCCGAAGCCGTCGATGGTCTCGATCTGGTCTTTTGTGGGCTGCCCCACGGTGTCAGCATGGGCGTGGTTCCCGACATCCGCGGCCGCGCCGGGCACATCGTCGACCTCGGCTCCGATTTCCGCTTGCACGACAAGGGTCTGTACCC
>JAHECQ010000411.1:0-695 GCA_024641625.1 Acidimicrobiales bacterium
TTCCTCGCCGATCTGTTGGCATTGCCCAACCTGGACGAGTTCGATCTGTCCAGCTTCAGGGCGTTCGTCTGTGCCGGCGCGGCCATCCCGCTTCCGGTGCTCGAACAGGCTCGGGATCGACTGCCCTGCACCGTGATGCCGGGCTGGGGCATGACCGAGACTGCGTTGTCCACGACTGGGCGTCGCGACGATCCGTTCGAGAAGCGGGCCACCGACGGGTTCCCCCTTCCGGGGAACGAAGTCCGGGTGGTCGACGAGACGGGGATACCGACCGAGCCCGGTCTCGAGGGCGATCTCCAGTTCCGCGGTTCGCTTGCCTTCGTGGGCTACATCCAGGGACGAGAGCTCACCGACGCGTGCTGGCGAGACGGGTGGTTCGACACCGGCGACCGGGCCATCATGGACGCCGACGGTTACATCTCGATTTCGGGCCGTACGAAGGACATCGTGATCCGCGGCGGTGAGAACGTCCCGGTGAAAGAGGTCGAGGACGTCCTGCTGCGACACCCCGGGGTGCTCAACGTGGCAGTGATCGCCCAACCGCATGATCGCTTGGGAGAGATCGGCTGTGCGGTCATCATTCCCGCCGGCACCCCTCCCTCGTTGTCGGACCTCACGGCCTTTCTGGCCGAGCAGAAGGTCACCCGGCAGTTCTGGCCTGAGGCGCTCCACATCGTCTCGGAGTTCCCGATGAC
>JAHECQ010000411.1:705-3948 GCA_024641625.1 Acidimicrobiales bacterium
ACCGAGCGGGAAGATCCAGAAATACCGCCTGCGGGAGATGGTGCTCGACGAGCAGGCTCGAGCCTCGAAACCTGACCACGCCTAGACCATTCCGGGTTTGGATCCGGGACCCCGTCCTCTGGCAATCCGTGCAGGATCGCCCACCCATCGTCCGTCAAACCAGCCAGTCAGATCGAGAGGGACACCGATGTCCACTGCAGCCAGAGTCGTGGTTCTACCCGAAGAGTTCGCTCCGATGCGGATCGAGGAAGTCGATCTTCCCGATCCAACGGGGCATCAGGTCCTGGTGAAGGAGTTCGCCAGCGGCATCTGCCACAGCCAGCTCCACACGATTCACAACCCCCGGACTCAGGACGTGTGTCTGGGGCATGAGGCAACCGGTGAAGTCCTGGCGGTCGGTGACGAGGTCACCCACGTCAAGCCCGGCGACACGGTGTTGCTCACCTTCCAACCGCGAGACCTGCGCTCCACCGACCGCATGCCATGGAAGGCCGGTGTGGATCTGGCCGACGGAGGACGGGCACAGTCGAACAACATCTTCACCTGGAGCACCCACACCATCGCCGACGACCAATACGTCATCCCGCTTGCTCCGGGTACGCCCGTCGATGTCACCGCCATCGTCGGGTGCGCCGTGCTCACCGGCGCGGGCGCTGTCCTGCGGGCTGCGAGCGTGCAACCGGGTCAGAGTGTTGCCGTGTGGGGTGTCGGCGGCGTGGGCCTCAATGCCGTGGCCGCCGCTCGCATGTCGGGCGCCGCTCCCATCATCGCCGTCGATGTGGACGACGAGAAGTTGGCGCTGGCCCAACGCTTCGGGGCGACTCATCTGGTCAACGCCGCCGCGCAGGATCCGATCGAGGCCATCCGCCGGCTCACTCCGGGCCCGGCCGGCGCCTACGGCTTCGGTGGTTCACCGATCGCCGGTGTCGACTTCGCCTTCGATGTGGTCGCCCGCCCCGCCACCTTCCTCCAGGCATTCCGCTCGACGCGCAACAGCCGCAACGCGGTGCACGGCGGAGGCACGACCGTGGTGGTGGGCGTACCCCAGGCCCCGTTCGAGCTCCCCGCCATCGAGATGCTGATGAACGAGCGCCATATCCAAGGAACCCTGGGTGGTACCGCTGTACCCGAAGAGGACATCCCCCGCTTCGTCGAGTGGTACCGCAACGGCGACCTCGATCTCGATGCCCTGGTCACCTCGCGTGTCGCCCTGGAGGAGATCAACGAGGCGTGTCAGATGCTCGACGATGGCAAAGTGCTGGGTCGGTCGATCATCGAATTCTGAACCGATCCGTGGCCGGTCATCCCGGCTCAGCCCTGGAGAGCCTCGTTGCGGCGTCGGGCAGCGACCGAGATCGCCTCGAGGCCGGGTCCGTCGTTGGAGGGTGCCTCGCCGATCGCCGATCCCCGGTAGTCGGTGTCGGCGATGGCCTGCAGCGTCGCCTTGGTCGAGCGCTGCAGCGCAGCAAGGTCGTAGCCGCCCTCGAGCACGAAGAGCGAATGGCCCGAGGGTACGAGTTCGAGTACCCGACGGGTCAGCAGATGGAAGTCGCCGGCCGTCCAGCGAAGGTCGGCGAGTGGATCGTCCCGATGGGCGTCATAGCCGGCGGAGACGAGGATCCAGTCGGGATCGAACGTGTCGAACTCGGGACCGATGATCTGATCGAAGGCAGCCAGGGCCACGTTGCCGCTGGCTCCTGCCGGCAGGGGA
The DNA here is from genome assembly GCA_024641625.1 of Acidimicrobiales bacterium. Taxonomy (GTDB): domain Bacteria; phylum Actinomycetota; class Acidimicrobiia; order Acidimicrobiales; family SZUA-35; genus JAHECQ01. The sequence continues at coordinate 2,417 of JAHECQ010000411.1, forward strand.
ATGTTGATCGTGTGGGCCCGAGCCTTCGGACCACCGATCTCTCCGGCGCGACCCGTCCCCGGATACGCAGGGTGTTGGTGGATGGACGCGTACATGACGTGCTCGTCGTTCCAGAAGATGTCCTGGGTGCCGTTTCCGTGATGGACATCCCAATCGAGGATTGCGACGCGTTTGCCCCCCTCGGTCAGTGCAGCCGCGGCGACGGCGATGTTGTTGACCAGGCAGAACCCCATTGCCTCGTTCATCGTGGCGTGATGACCGGGGGGCCGCACCGCCACGAAACCCGAGGTGGCGTCGGTCTGTTGGATCTGTTCGAGGGCCGCGAGGGTCGACCCAGCGGCCCACAGCGCCGTGTCCCAGGAGCCGGGCGAGGTGTGGGTATCGGCGTCGATCTCGCCGCCTCCGGCGCCGATCTGACGTTCGAGGGCGTCGAGATAGTTGGCGTGGTGGACGCGTTCGAGCTCGGCTCTGGTTGCCGGGCGGCCAAACCCTCGATGGATGGCCTCCGAGACGTCGGGCTCGTTCGATGCAGCGACGGCGGCCGGCAGACGAGCGCTGCGTTCGGGGTGCCAGTTCCCCGTCTCGTGATCGTCGTGGTCGATGATGTCGATCCACAGGATGGGACAACTGCCGGTGCCGGTCGTCATGGGTGAAGGTTAGAGGTCAATCTTCCGAAGACCGGGCCAAGCTTTGAGGCTCGATGGGAACCGACCACGTCACCTGCGTCCCCTGGCCATCGGGCCCGGGCCCGAGCGAGATCGATCCCTCGAGCATCTGGGCGCGGACCGCCAGGTTCTTCAGACCGTAGCCCCGACGCCCATCGTCGGGAAGGCCATCGCCGTCGTCGATGACCGTCAGCGTCAACCGATTCGGGTCGACGGCAATGCGCACCGTGGCGGTTTCGGCATTGGCATGGCGTTCGACGTTCGACAGGAGCTCGTTGAGCGCAGGGATCAGCTGGGAGCGGTGTGCCGCCGAGATCATCTCGACGTCACCACTGAGATCGATGTGGACGTGGTTGCGTCCGATCGAACGATGCCGATCGATCAAGCGGGCAAGCTCGCCCCGGACACCTTCGTCGGATCGGGTGAGGGCGAAGATCGAGCGGCGGATGACGGCGATCGTCTCATCGAGGTCCGTGATGGTCTGAGAGGCCTTCTCGCTGAGCAGCGAGGGTGAGCTCAGCGATGCCTGGAGCCCCATTCCGGCCGCGAAGAGTCGCTGGATGACCAGGTCGTGGAGATCGCGGGCGATCCGTTCGCGGTCTTCGACGACCGCCAGATGACGGCGATCCTCCCTGGCCCGATCGAGCACGAGGGTGATGGCTGCCTCGGCCGCGAGCGTGGTGGCCACTGCGACCTCCTGCGAGCTGAACGGGAGCTCTCCGGGCATGCGTACCACGATGAGCACGCCTTCGATCGAGGTGCTGGTGACCAGAGGCGCGAACAGCGCCGGTCCGATGGGGCCCACCGGTTCGAGGGCGTCGCGGGTAGAGGCCGCTGCGGGGTCGTTGGCTGCGTCGCTCACGAGGA
>JAHECQ010000046.1:0-1634 GCA_024641625.1 Acidimicrobiales bacterium
ACCGGCGGCCCGACAGCTCTTCTACCCCGAGGTCGTGGCCCTCAACTACGCCGACAACAGCCAACAGCTCGCCATCGGCGGGCCCGTCTTCGGACCCTCGAAGGTCGGCAACGCCGGGGATGCCCGCCTCGACTGCTTCCTCGCCGGCTACCGGTGGAATATCGCGACCGGAACCGAGACCCTGCCCACTTGCCCGGGGCTGACCTACCCCGGAGGCGCGGGGAGTAGCTGGTCGACCTCGGTGGCCGACGGGTTCCCGGCCAAGGACTACGTGGGATCGACCGGACCGACCAACTGGCCGACCAGCTGGGTGGAGATCGGCGACGACACCAAGCCCACCGGCGGCAAGATCGTGGTCGTTCTGGACAAGCCCACCAACAACAATTGGTTGGCCATCAACGCCAGCGCCAGCGTGGTCGGGCGCTCGGTGGGACGCGCCGCCGATCTCCGCAAGCCCGTCGGGGGCGCGCTGGCCACGACGGCCACACTCACCTTCAGCGCGACCTCGCTGCTCGACGGCAGCGCCCAGGTGGTGGCCGAGGTTTCGGGCGACGGATCGACCTGGACGACGCTGGCCACGTTCGACGCCGCTTCGAGCACGGTCCCGACCCTCTACAGCTACCCGATACCAACGGCCATGATCGGCGTGAACACCCAGTTCCGGTTCAGGGTCACCGCTGGAGGCTCCGGCGGCGCCACGCTGTACGTCGACGACGTCGCGATCAACTACGGAGGGAGCACCCCCGGCACCCCGTCTCCGGTGGCGCCCATCTTCCGGCCGGAGATGCAGGCAGACCCCCGTTGGGGGGTGGTCCCACGGATCACCTATTGGCCGAGCCCGAACGCCGCCCCGATCCAGGGTTTCCGGGCCTTCTACGGCTATTCGACCTACGTCTCGAGCCAGAAGGTGCAGGCCTTCGATGGCTGGGTCTTCGACCCGGCCCTCGTGGTCTCGAACCCATCTGCGGCGACCTTCACCTTCGGCTTCAGTCCCCAACCGTTCGCCCGCCTGCTGTCCTGAGCTTCGAGACTCGAGGACAAGCGGGCCGAAGGATCGGGCGGGGCGGCCCCTGGCTCGGCCGGCCGATTCGCGTTCGTTGCGGTCGTCGAGCCGGGATCTGCCGGGCGTTGTAGTGTCGCAGTGACGCCGGGGGGCATCGCCGATCTGCCAGGAAACGAGGGGACATGTTCGAACTACCCAAGGGTATGGAGTTGCCACGCAGTCTCGACGACGTGGACGCATCCTTCATGACCACGCTGTTGCGGGCACGGGGCGTGATCGACGACACGAACACGGTGGTCTCGCTCGAGGAGAGCGATGTGGGCATGACGGCCGGCTACTTCTCGGCCATCAAGCGCGTGCGGTGTCAGTTCGCCGAGCCGACCCAAGCCCAGCCCTCCTACATCGTCAAGGCCTGGCCCGCGTTCGAGATCCTGCCCAAGGAGAACATCCGGGACATGTTCGTCAAGGACATCAAGGCCTATCAGTTCCCGATCGAGAGCTTCTTTCCTCGGCCGAATGCCCTTCTGGCGGACTTCGATGCTGCCGACGATCGATGGGCCCTGGTCATGGAGGACGCAGCCACCTTCGCCGAACAGAAGGTGCACGAGAACGAACTCACGCTCGACGAGGT
>JAHECQ010000046.1:1644-8525 GCA_024641625.1 Acidimicrobiales bacterium
GAGGTGCTGCAGATGGTCCCCACCCTGGTCGACATGGCCGTCGAATGGGAGGGCTGCGACCGCGGACCCAAAGCGCACCAGCTCGATGAGCTGGGCGTCGATTTCTGGGCCTCGGACCACAACCTGGCAATCTACCGGGGTGTCATGCCCGGTGGGGCGAAGCTGTTCGACAAGGCGACAACCATGAGCGATTCGCCACTCATCGGGTCACCCGGCTGGGACGCTGCACTCGGGGCCGGGATCGCCGAGCTCTTCACCAACAAGCTCGATGCCTTCTACGCACCGGCACGGCCCGAGAACGGAGCGACCTGCACGCTGTCGCACGGAGATCTCCGCGGCGACAACATCTTCTTCTGCGAGTCATCGGCCCGGCACCCGGCAGGTTGGCTGGTGATCGACTTCCAGCTCCTGTTCCGCGGGCCGGTGCCATCGGATCTTGCGTACCTGATGACCAGCGGCTCGGTGCTGCCAGAGGTCTACGAGGGGGCCGGCCGCCAGAGGGTGATGCGGGAATTCCACGAACAGTTCGCCGCCAGGACACAGCGCTATCCGGACTACTCCTGGGAGCAGTTCCAGAGCGAGTTCGCCATGATGTCAACCGTTCTGTTCGTCTACTTCGTCGGCATGGGCGCGGCCTACTGGCAAGCAGGCGCGTTCCACAACGAGCAGGCCACCCGCGTCGAACTCGGTGGGCAGGGCGTGACCGAGGCAGATCTGGCCCCCAACGAGCTCCGCCAGCGCATGTGGTGGCGGAAGTCGCTGAGAAACTTCCGGGAGAACTTCATCGCCTGCGACACCCATGCCCATCTCAGCTCGCTGCCCGACAACCAGAATGTGATGGGTGAGTGGGTGGAGCTCCCTGAGCATCTACGTTGAGGAGCACCCGCATTTGCCATCGGCACTCCGGGCCACACCCGGCCGCTCGAGACGATGCGCACCCAAAGGACCACGCCATGCAACACGACCCACTCCTGGCACCCATTCGCGAGGCCACCACCAAGCAGTTCGGAGGCCTGACCATCGATCTCGGCCAACTCGGAGCCGCTCGGGTGCAGCGCATCGTCTACCCAACCGGCTGGCGGTGGTCGACCAACGTCCGTCAACTCGTGGGCACCGACCGTTGTCGACACGGCCACGCAGGTTTTCTCGCCAGGGGACGCCTCGGTGCGAGCTTCGCCGATGGCTCCACCGTCGAACACGCCGCCCCTGCCTTCGTCGTCATCGAACCCGGTCACGACCTCTGGGTCTTGGGCGACGACGAAGCCGTGTTCATTCAATTCGACTTCGGGCCCGAAACCATCGAACGCCTGGGACTCGGCCCTCACTGAATCCGGGCCGTCGCGCCTGGGTGACGGCCACCTCGCAACACATCAGGTGCGGGGAAGCCGGCGGCCGCTGATCTGTGTGGGCGTGATCCGGAAATAGCGGTTCCGTTCGCCTTCGACCCAGGGCTCGATCAGGAGGGTGTCCGCCACATGGAGCTCGTCGAGCTCGATGATCTCCTCGGCGTGGCCTCGCACGACCACGCTCCAACCGGTGTGTCGCATCTCGTCGAGTCCATCGGCCTCGAACGCAACCGCCGGTCCGAGCGTCGCCGCGGCGAACTTCAACCCGGCCGCCGTCTTGACGACGATGGTCTCGTCGTCGAGCCGATAGTTGACCGGGAAGATGTCGGGTCCATTCGCCATCGAGACCGCCAGCCGGCCGACACTCCTGCTGGCGAGGCGGTTCCAGCACTCGTCCTCGGTGAGCTGCTCGAGTCCTCGGTCCACTGGTCGAGTGATGGGTTCATCCGGAGGAGTCATACCCCCATCACACCACCAGATGGAGCGATACTCAAGGGCCGCAGGTCTCACAACAGGAACGCTCACCTGCCCCTACCGGGGAGTGAGCAGCCCATAGTGGCCGTCGTAGCGCCGGTACACCACTGCGCCCCGGCCGTTCTCGGTGTTGTCGAAGAACACGAATTGGTCGCCGCTGTTGTTCAGCCAGTCGATCGCACCGTCGACGTCGAGCGACGGGGCCTCGGTGATCGATCGCACGACGGGATCACCGTCATCGACCATGACCAAGGCGTCGGCGTCGGTTGCCTCGTCGCGAAAGAGGAAGAAGTCGTAGTCGAGTTGGGACATGTCCCAGATCGCCTCCTCGACGGTGGCCGTCGGGGTGGCGAAGGTCTTGTGCCGCATCAATTCGCGTGCATCGATCGGACGTTCGAAGAATGGGGGACGGGCTGCCCGCAAGTTGCCATGTCGCCACTCGCCAGGAGTGGCTGGTCGACCCGCAGGGTCGTGACGATACCGGTCTGATCGATGACGGACCTGATCGCGCAGCTTCGCCTCCATCGCAGTGATGGCCTCGTACATCGACGGAGCGCTGGTGTGCGCCCGCACCCAGTCACCTTTGATGTTGATCGATGCCTCGGCGCGGGCGCGATGGGCGACATCGAAATTGGGCCGCTCGACCAACAGCACCTTGACCGAGAGCACCGGGTCGGCGATCGCCTCGATCACCTTCTCCATGGCCAGGCGAGCCTGTTCGACCTCACGGGATCGGATGTGGCCCTTGCCTTCGATTCGGATGTCCTGCGGCTTCGAGGTTGCGGTCATTGGACGGTTGCCTACCTTGGGAGAAGTACCGGAGATCGGATGGTTCGTGAGCCGGACTTCGTGCTCGTCAACCGGCTCGATCGTGACTCGATTCTCTCCGCTCGAGCCGAGAGGTGGAAGGGCCGAAGGTCCTGCACTGTTGGTTGTCACCGGCTCGCCGACCGCTGGGGACCCTGGGTCCTCGCCGGGGACGACCTCCGCGCCCTAGGGTCCAGTCATGCGCCCCCGATCCGCCATCATCACCCTCACCCTCAACCCGGCGGTCGATGTCTCCTCATCGGTCGAGTCCGTGGCGCCGACCCAGAAGTTACGATGCGCCACACCACGCTTCGAACCCGGGGGCGGCGGGGTCAACGTCGCCCGGGTCTGTCATCGCCGTGGTCTGACCGTCACCTGCGTGGTCACCTCGGGCGGCACCACCGGGCAGCGGCTGCATCAACTGCTGGACGCCGAAGGGCTGGCCACCGTTGCGGTCCCGGTCGCCGAGGAAACCCGCCAGAGCGTTGCCGTCTACGAGACCTCCACCGGGCACGAATACCGGTTCGTCTTTCCCGGTCCGCTGCTCAGTTCGCCGGAGCTCGATCGTTGCATCGCCGACGTCATCGCACTCGCTCCGGGTGCCAGCTGCCTGGTCGTCTCCGGAAGTCCCCCTGGCAACGGAGACGGTGGCCTCGTGCGTCGGTTGGCCGCGTCCCTGCCCGACACCAAGATCATCGTCGATACCAGCGGTGAAGCGCTGCGGGATGCGCTCGATGCCGGCTGTTACCTGGCAAAACCCTCTGCCCGAGAACTCGCGGGTCTGGTGGGACGGAAACTGACCACCGAATTCGACATAGCCGAGGCGGCCGAGACCGTGATGCAGGCCTCGAAGGTGAAGCATCTGGTCGTCTCACTCGGGCCCGGAGGCGCCGTCGCCCTGTCCGATGACGGCGGCCGCTGGAGACTCCGCGCTCCGGCCGTGGACGTCCAGAGTGCGACCGGGGCCGGCGACTCGATGGTCGCCGGATTTGCGATCGGCATCCACCAGGGTCTCTCGTTCCCCGACACCCTCCGCTTGGGAGTTGCCTTCGGAACGGCAGCGGTGCTCACCTCCGGCTCCCGGTTGTGCGAATCCGATGACGTCGATCGGTTGCTCCCGATGGTCACGACCGACTGATGCTCCTCGGCCATGGCGCCCCGAGCGGTCCCGGTTGGACCAGGCTGGGACCTACGGCCCTGCCCGCCGAGCCCCCGAGCGTGTGTGATGCAGGAATGAGCAGCCCGAGCGAGTACCGAACGGTCGCCGATCTGATGACACAGGATCTCATCGCGCTCCGTCCTGAGGATCGGGTCGGCCGGGCGAGAGACGCCCTGCTGACCCTCGGCATCCACGCCCTTCCGGTCATGGTCGGCAATGACGTCGTCGGCATCGTGACCAGTCTCGACCTGGTCGATGATCGACCCGAAGACCAGCCGATTTCGACACTGATGACGAAGTCTCCTGGCGCCATCGACGCCGAGGGAGGCGTGCGGGAAGCCGCAGAGCTGATGATCGAACGAGGCCTTCACCATCTGCTGGTGGAATCGGAGGGAGAGGTGATCGGCATTCTCAGCAGCCTCGACCTGCTTCGCGCCTTCGTCTCGAGCGACGTCGACACCGATCTGCCCGAGGCAGTCCCGCTCCACGCACCGGGCGACAACCAAGCATGAACGACCGTGTCGGGGCCGCCGCGCCGACCGAGGGGGTGTGGGCGCCGGCAGTGACCGAGACGCACATCTCGGTCGTGTTCTTCGCCGCCGACCGGGCCTACAAGCTGCTGAAACCGTTGAAGACCGCGTTTCTCGACTATTCGACGACCGAAGCCCGACTTCGTGCCATCGACGACGAGTTGGCCCTCAATCGTCGCCACGCACCCGACGTCTATCTGGGTACCGCCGATGTGATCGAGAACGGGGACATCATCGACCGTTTTCTCGTGATGCGCCGGCTTCCCGAACACCGCCGCATCACTGCATTGGTCGGCCACGACGACTTCGAGCCTTGCGTCCGATCGGTCGCCCGGGCGATGGCGGTCTTCCACGCCCGTCAGCCACCGGCTCCCGACGCGTCCGGGATTGCCGACCGCGATGCACTCCGGAAGAACTGGAACGACAACATCGCCGGCATCGAGCCGATGATCGGCGAGGTCATCCCGGTGGCCGACGCGGCGCGGGTGAAACACCTCGTCGATGCGTTCCTCGAGCATCGCCAACCGCTGTTCGAGCAGCGGATCGCCGAGGGCTTCGTTCGGGACGGGCACGGCGACCTCACCGCCCAGGACGTCTTCTGCATGGAGGATGGCCCGAAGATTCTCGACTGTCTGGCCTTCGACCGTCGCCTTCGTGTCGCCGATGTGCTGCTCGATGTGGCGTTCTTCGCCATGGACCTGGACCGCTTGGCCGGCCCGAAGGCATCGCGCGACTTCATCGCGGCATACTGCGAATTCACCAATGAGCATCACCCGGCCTCGCTGGCCCACCATTTCGTGGCTTATCGGGCCGGCGTGCGAGCCAAGGTCGCTGCCATCCGCTACCAACAGGGGGACCGAGCACAGGCCGAGGTCGCCCGTGGGTATCACGATCTGTGCCTGCGCCATCTCGAGCGGGCGGCGTTGACGCTGGTCCTCGTGGGGGGAACACCGGGGACCGGCAAGAGCACCCTGGCCCGGGGACTTTCGAGCGATCTCGGGTCCGTGCTGCTCACGACCGACGAGCTACGCAAGGATCTCGCCGGACGAGGCCACCTCGAACGGGATTTCAGCCCGACCGACGGAGGGATCTACCGCAAGGAGCTGACAGACCAGACCTATGCGGAGCTGCTGCGTCGGGCTTCGGTGCTGCTCGATCACGGCGAGTCCGTGGTGCTCGACGCGTCCTGGAACCGGGCGTCGCTCCGCCAGGCGGCCCACGACCTGGCCCGCCGACAGGGAGCAGAGATCAGCGAGTTCCGGTGCACGCTGGACGCGGCCACCGCCAAGGAGCGCATCGCCCGGAGACTTGACCGAGGGGATGATCCCTCGGATGCCCGACCGGAACTCGTCGACGAGCTCCGCGCCCGCTTCGAGGCCTGGCCCACGGCCAGTGTCGTCGACACCGGACCTGCGCCCGAGGTGGTCCTGCATCGGGTGCTCCAGCGTTTCGAGCGCTGAAGGTCCTGACCGAGTCGCAACCGGGACGTTGGCCCCTTGTCGGATGCACCCCACATGGTCAGGATGCGGCTGAGCGAACAGTGCACCCAAGACAACTGATGTACCCGCAGGAGCAACCATGAGCAGCACACAAGCAGACAAGCCGACAACGATCCTGGTACCGGTCGACTTCTCGAGCCGTTCGGACAAGGCGGTCGGCTACGCGGCCATGCTCGCCCGGGCTCTGGGTAGTTCGATTCTCCTCACCACCAATCTCAACCTTCCCGAGCGCGAAGCGCTCGAGGAGTTCGCTCGGGACGAACGCATCACCATCGAAGAAGCGGCCGAGGCCCGATTGCGAGGCACCGGTGCCGAGCTGTGTGCCGGCGTCAAGACTGCCATCACGCTCTGTGCCGCCCAGTACCCGGCAGACGGCATTCTCGATGTCGCCGACCGTGAACACGTGGACATGATCGTGATCGCCAGCCATGGGAGGGCCGGCATGTCACGCTGGTTGCTGGGGAGCGTGGCCGAGAAGGTCTCCCGAGCTGCCTCGGTCCCGGTGGTCATCGTGCCTGCGCACGAGACCGACTGACCCGACGATGCCTCGAGGGGATCACCCGGGAGCGTCACCCGAGGGGCGCCCGGGCGGCGGAACCGTGGGGTGGCCCAGACAAGCGACGACCTGCTCGTCGGTTGTCGGGGCGAAGTCCCGGTAGAACTGACCGACTCCGGCGAAGGACTCGGGCGTCGAGAGGGCGATCAGCTCGTCGGCCTCGCCCATGAGTCGCCGGCTCCAGTCCGTCGGGGCCACCGGCACCGCGAGGATCACCTTCGCTGCACCCTCCGCCCTGGCCACCTGGCAGGCGGCCTTCGCCGTCGATCCTGTGGCGATTCCATCATCGATGATGAGCACCGTTCGACCGGCCAGGCCGATGCGGGGGTGGCCGGCCCGGTAGCGACGAATGCGACGGGCCAGCTCCGCCTGTTCCCGGATTTCCACCCGCTCGAGCTCATCGGGCGTCACACGAGCCTGTCGGACGATCTCGTCGTTGAGCACCCGAACCCCGTCCTCGCCGATGGCTCCCATGCCGAGTTCGGGTTGGAACGGGAGACCCAACTTGCG
>JAHECQ010000046.1:8551-14852 GCA_024641625.1 Acidimicrobiales bacterium
AAGCCTCTCGATCATCGTTGGGCCCATGACTCGTTCGATGGTGCCAGCGACAACCGTGCTGCTGTCAAGCCGGTTGCGGCGTGCTGGGTTGGTGGGGCTCGCACGGATGGTGGGGCTCGCAGGGATGGTAGGCCTCGCTGGGCTGGTGGGCCTCGCTGGGTGTGGCGGTGCGGCCGATCGCCAAGTGCTCACCGAGGCCGACAGCGGTGGAACACTGAGCATCGAGACCGGCGAGCAATTCGAAGTACACCTGGTGTCGAACGCCAGCACCGGATATGTCTGGCGGGTCGACACCGGCTCGGCCTCGGCCTTCGTGACCGAGGTCTCCTCCAGGTACGACGAGCCCGACACCGATCTCGTCGGTTCCCCTGGCACCCAGGTCTTCGTCTTCGAGGCGTCGGACAAGGGAGCGCAAGTGCTCCGACTCGAGTATGTCCGGCTGTTCGACCAGCCCACGGTGCCCCAACAGGTCGTGGAGTTCATTGTTCGTGTCGACGGTGCCCCGTGGGAGCCCACGGGCGACGAGGTACCCGCGACCTCGACGGTCGGCACGTCCGATGCCACCCCGGAACAGGAGTGATCTCGGATCCGAACCCACCTAGATCCGGTCGACGCCCACAGCGAGGAGGCCAGTCGTCGAACGGCGGCCGTCGACTGGTTCACGATTCAGCGCCGCCGCAGCGGCGGCTCGGGCACGACCAGAACGGGAATGTCGGAGAACTCCAACAGATGCTCGGTTTGGCTGCCAACGTACGGTTGGCCGGGACGCCGAACGTCGGACCGGCCCATGATGATGATGTCGGCGTGCCATCGGTGCGCCGCGGCCAGCAACGCTTCGAACGCAGGTCCGTTGTTGGCGGTGGTGATGGTCGCCTCGACCGAGGACGCGCGAGCCAGCGCGGCGACATGGGCGGCGACGGCCCCGGTATCGGCGCCCGGCTCGGCCACGGTGACGAAGTTCAGCGCCATGGGCTGGGATCGTGCGAGGTCGATGGCAAGCGCAGCCGCAGCCAGGGACGGGGCGGAATCATCGACGGCGACGAGTACTCGTTGGAACATGGGCGTGGTCACTCCTGTTGCCGGTGTCGCTGCTGCTGGCCGATGGCGAGGTGAACTCGGAGCGCTTCGTCGCGGTCCTGTTCGTCGAGATGAAGGTCGACCGTGTGGAGATCCGACTCGAGCTGGGGTACGAGCCGTTGTTCGATGGCCCGTCGCCGTCGCCGAGTATCGGCCAACTCGGCGTCGAGTCGGTCGAGCGCCGCGATGGTCGAGGCACAGTCAGCGGCTGCCTGCAGTGCTAGGCGGTACGCGTCGCAGGTGGGCCCGAGCGCGGCAGTCGTGACGAATGGCGGTTCGGGAGCAGGCACACACTCGACGGCTCCCGGATAGGTGAGCCCCATCGATGTCTGCCAATGAGCGACCACCGTGGCCGATGCCGAACGGGCGACGCTGATCGATGCCAGCTCGGCGCTGGCACCGAGCGCCCGCGCACGCAGGAGCCAGGTCGCTGCGATGCGACAGCTCTCCTCCCACTGCCGCCGGGTTCGGGCGACGTGCGCATCGAGTCGCACGCGTTCCCGCTGCAACGCCTCCTCTTTGCTCTGGAGCAGGTCGATGCCGCGACGAGCCAACTCCAAGCGATCGATCAGACGCAGGCGACCGGCCCGAGAGACGTTGGCGGCGACGCTGGTCATGTCGGGGGACGACCCCCGGCCGAGCCGACCGGCGATGTCGTGGTCGGCAGATGCTCGTCGATCTGCGCGGTGGTGACCATGGTGAGCTCGCGTGCCGGAACGATCGCGGCGACCTGCCAGGCCCGATCGAGGGTGTCACCGAGAGAGCGGGCCTGGCTCGGGTCCTGATCGAGGAAGTCCTTCTCGAAGCGGCGAGCGAACTCGAGATAGCGCTGTTCGGTGATCGACAGTGCGTCGAGACCGATCAATGCCGCCAGCTCCTCGGCCTGCCTTGCCCGGGCGAGCAACGCCAGCACCTGGGCCGAGATTGCCAGGTGGTCGTCTCTGGTTCTCCCCGGTCCGGCGCCGCGCCGCATGAGCCGGGACAGCGACGCCAGTGGATCAATGGGTGGAGAGACACCCCGTGCGTGCAGGTCGACTGACAGCACGATCTGGCCCTCGGTGATGTAGCCGGTGAGATCGGGGACCGGGTGGGTGATGTCGCCGGCGGGCATCGTGAGGATCGGGAGCTCGGTGATCGATCCTCCCCGATGCTTGAGACGGCCGCAACGCTCGTAGATGCCGGCCAAGTCGCTGAAGAGATACCCCGGATAACCGCGTCGACTCGGGACCTCGCCGCGGGCTGCGGACAGTTGGCGGACGGCGTCGCAGTAGCTCGTCATGTCGGTGAGCACGACCAGGACATGGTGGCCGAGGTCGAACGCCAGATGTTCGGCAATGGTCAGGGCCAGCCGGGGCGTGAGGATCCGCTCGATCGTCGGGTCGTCGGCGGTGTTGAGGAGCAGCACGGCGTGACCCGCACCGAGGCGCTCCTCGAGCCCGTCTCGAACGAGATCGGCGTCGGCGTTGGTGATCCCCATGCCGGCGAAGACGACACGGAACTCGGCCCCCTCCACGGTGGCCTGGGCGGCAATCTCGATCGCCAGCTCCAGGTGGGGGAGCCCGCCGACGGAGAACACGGGAAGCTTCTGGCCGCGCACCAACGTGGCCAGGCCATCGATCGCCGACACTCCGGTGAGCACAGGGTCTCTCGGCACCTCGCGGTGGGCGGGATTGATGGCCGCCCCGGCGACCGAACGGCGCTTTGAGCCGACGATCGCCGGTCCGCCATCGATTGGACTTCCCCGCCCGTTCACGATCCGACCCATCCATTGCTCGTTCACGGGGATCTGCAGTGGCGTGCCGGTGAACGCGACGGCGTTGCCGTGAATGCCGAAGCCGGCGGTTCCTTCGAAGACCTCGATGATCGCGAGGTCCCGATCGATATCGATGACGACACCGTGTCTCCGCTCGCCGTTGGCCAGGACGATCTCGACGTATTCGTCCCAGCCCACGCCACGGGTGTCGGTGACGAAGAGCAGCGGTCCCTCGACGCGGTCGATGGCCGTCGATTCGATGGGTGCCACCAGCGCGCGATGCAGTCCCGAAGCGTCGGTCATGGTGCCAGCCGTTCCAGGGAATCGATCAGATCGGCGGTGATGGAACGGACGGCAACCGCATCACTCGGGCCGGTGGTGTCCTTGGCGCGAAGGAAGGGCCCGAAGTCGAACTCCTCGATCACGCTGGCAGGCACGCCGGCGCGGCCGAGGGCAGCGGTGCTGTCGGCGAGATCGAGGACCCCCTGAGCCAGCGCGCTCTGCTTGGCCAGGCTGCACGACGCGTCGTTCTGGCTGAGGGCGCTCTGCTGCAGGACGGCCTCGCGAACGAGCCGAGCGCTCAAGAGCACCAGACGCTCATCGGTCGGAAGGGCGCTCAGCCCGACGAGGTCGGCGATCCCCTGGAGCTGCGCCGCTTGGGCCAGCAAGCTCGTCAGGCGCGATCGACGAACGCCCCACTCGGGGTCACCGTTGGCTGCGTGCCATCGGGCCAATGCGTCGCTGTCGCGGGAGAACGACGTGTTCCAGTTGACGGCCGGATAATGGCGGGCATAGGCAAGGTCTCGGTCGAGAACCCAGACGGCCTGCACGAACCGCTGGGTGTGGGACGCGACCGGCTCGGTGAGGTCCCCGCCCGGCGGGGATACCGAGGTCACGATCGTCACCGTCCCGTCGCGTCCGCCGATGGTGACGACCCGACCGGCGCGTTGATAGAACGCGGCCAGCGACGAGGGCAGGTCGGCGGGATACCCCTGCTCAGCGGGAAGGGCTCCGGTCCGGCTGGCCAACTCTCGCTGCGCCTCGGCCCAGCGAGAGGTCGAGTCGGCGATGATCACTGCGTGGTAGCCCATGTCACGGAAGTACTCGGCAAGCGTCACCGCGGTGTAGATGCTTGCCTCCCTGGCCATCACCGGCATGTTCGAGGTATTGGCCAGAATGATGGCCCGCTCCAGGAGCGAACGACCGGTCACGGGGTCGGTCAGTTCCGTCAGCTCAGCGATGAGATCGGCGAGCTCGTTGCCGCGTTCGCCGCAACCGACATAGACGATGACGTCGGCGTCACCCCATTTCGCCACTTGCTCGAGCAGCATTGTCTTGCCTTCTCCGAAGCCGCCGACCACGGTGGCGCTACTCCCCATGGCGATCGGCTCGACGATGTCGAGCACTCGCTGCCCGGTGACGAACGGGCTGCGATCGTGACGACGCTGACGGTACGGCCGGGGCCGGCGAATCGGCCATTCGCTCGCCAGCGACACCGGTGCGCCCGCGATCATGGCGATCGTCTCGGATGTCAGATAGCTGCCGCCCTCGACGATCTCCTCCAGCCGGCCCTCCAGCCCCGGAGGAACCAGGACGAGATGGTCGAGCCCCTGCTCGGGGTGCACGACCCCCAGTAGGTCGCCTGGCCCGAGATCCGCGCCGGGGGCCACTCGAGGTTCGAACCGATGACGGCCGGTGAACGGTCGGCTCAGCCCTCGAGGCTCGAGGAAGTCCTCGGCATCGATGAGCGGGCGAAGCAACCCGTCGTAGATGCCACCGAGCAGTCCGGGGCCGAGTTCGATCGTGAGCGGATGGCCGGTGGCCCAGGCAGGCTCGCCCACGGTGAGTCCACCGGTGTACTCGTACAGTTCGGCGACGGCGGTGTCGCGGTCGACGCTCAGTACCTCCCCGGGCAGACGCCCATGTCCAACCTCCACGAACTCGAAACGCGTCGCGTCACCCAGCCCGGTCAGGTGGACCACCGGCCCGTTCACCCGCACGACGCGGCCGGTCTCGGAGGTCACTCCCATAGCTGGGCCACCCGGTCGCCGAGGGTTTCGAGCGCACGATCGGCCAGGGCATCCAGCCGGTAGTCGACACGACGAGCACCGGCTCGAGCAGTGATACCGCCACCATCGGGGGGATCGCGGTCGATGATCACCTCAGGGCCCAACTGCTCGCGAGCCACCGCCTCGAGTCGGTCGAGGAGCATCGGATACCGGGGGTCGTGACGCATCTGTCGAGCAGACCGGTGGAGCTCGTCAACCAGCCGCTGCTGCAACGTTCTTTTCGCGTCGAGGACCGAGACACGCGCGGCGCTCCGGAGCCGGGCGCGGACCTGATCTCCTTGGGCTCGAGCCGAGAGCTCGGCCCGGCTCCGGGCTCGCGCCACCTCTGTGTCGGTTTCGGTCCCGACATTGGCGAGGTGGGTCTCGGCCGACTCGGCCGCCGAGGTGACGATGGCCTCGGCCTCGGCCCCCGCGTCGCGGAGCAACGCTGCTCGAACCGGTTCGAGTGCCTGGCGGAGTGCGGGTGACGTCCGGTGTGCGTCGGCCCCAAGGGTTGCGGCTCGGATCATGGCATCGTCACCGTCAGCGTGTCGGGCCGATCGGCCAGTACAGCGCGCAAGGCGGCCGATGCGGCCGGCGAGAGGATCACCAGCCCCACGTCGTGGTCGAGATCCCGCCAGGCCTGGATCATCTGCGAAGGGGTCTCCGCAGCGAAGACTGCGACCCCGACGAGGGCAAAACCTTCGAGCTCGTGCGTTTCGCCGATGGCGGCAACCGTCGGCAAAACGGCCGTAGTCGTCTGAGCGGGACGCATTCCGGCCGGACTCATACCTTGCCCAGGATCAGCACGGCGACGATGAGTCCGTAGATGGCAACCCCTTCAGCCAACCCCACGACGACCATCGCCCGGCCGAACAGGTCCGGTTGCTCGCTCACGGCCGCCAACGCGGCCGAACCGGCGTAGGCGATGGCGATGCCCGCACCGAGGGCCGAAGCCGCGACCGCGATGCCGGCACCGATGAACGCCGCGCCGCTGTCGACTGTCGTCGTGGCCAGGGGGGCGATCGTCGTCGCGGTGGTGGCAACGGTCGTGTCGACCGGCTGCGTCTGCAGCACCGGGCTGGACGCAGCGGCGCCGTCGGGGCCTGCGCCGGCCACCGCCACGACGAGCAGCCCGAGAGCGAACACGGCGGGGGCGATCAACAACGGTGCGACCCACCGCCTGCCCGGCCGTGGGCGGCGTGAGACGATCCACATCGCCGCGCCGAGTGGCCCGATGACGAGCAGGAGCGAGAGGAACCAGATCTTCATGAGGTCTCCGAGCTGATGGTAGGGACTGTCTGGGTGGGAACTGTCCGGGTGGGAACGTGCCAGGGCTCGAAGGGGCGACCCTGGAGGGCGAACAGGCGGGAGAACATCTCGTAGTACTCGAGCCGCAACGCCTGGATGCCGCCGACCAACG
>JAHECQ010000412.1 GCA_024641625.1 Acidimicrobiales bacterium
TGCCATCGCCGCGCCCGAGACCGTCCATCGGTACGCAGGATCGATGACAACGAAATTGGCGGGTGCGCCCGGCTCGATCGCTCGACCATGACGATCCCCGACGCCGGCGATGGCCGCGGGCCGCCACGACAGCAGCGCCAGGACTTCGGCCAACGGAAGGTCCAGCTCGGTCAGGGCCACCGCCAGGGCCGTCTCGAGCCCGAGCATGCCCGGCGGCGCCTGATCGAATGGTCGCTCCTTCGAATCCGGCGTGTGGGGTGCGTGGTCGGTGGCGATGGCGTCGATGGTGCCATCGGCGAGACCGACGCGCACCGCCGCGACGTCCGACGCCGTCCGCAATGGAGGATGCACCTTGAAGTTGGCGTCATAACCGGCACAGCAGGCGTCGGTGAGGGTGAAGTGGTGAGGCGTCGCCTCGGCCGACACCGCAAGCCCGCCCGCCTTGGCCGCTCGCACCATGGCGACGCTTCCCGCGGTCGACAGATGCTGGAAGTGCACCCGGACCCCGGTGAGCCGGGCAAGGGCAATGTCCCGCATCACCATCAACTCCTCGGCCTCTGCTGGTTGCCCGCCGAGACCGAGCTTGGAGGACCACTCGCCCTCGTGCATCACACCCCCTTCGGAGAGGGCAGAGACCTCGCAGTGTTGCGACAGGACGATCGGAACACCGTCGTCGGTCTCCAGACCGCCGGCGTATTCCAGGGCGCGCCTCATCAGGTGGGCGTCCTGGACACCGGAGCCATCGTCGGTGAACATGCGGACCCCCAGACCTACCAGCTCACCCATCGGTGTCAGCGCGTGGCCCTGACGACCGACGCTGATGGCGGCCGAGGGCTTCACATGACACAGCGCGCCCTGGGCCAGGCGCTGGACCTCGTTGATGACCGCGGCGGAGTCCATGCAAGGGTCGGTGTTGGGCATGGCCACCACGGCCGTGAACCCACCGAGCGCTGCGGCCCGACTACCGGTCATCACCGTCTCGGCCGCCTCGTTCCCCGGCTGGCGGAGGTGAACATGGAGATCGACGAATCCAGGAGCGAGCACACATCCGGAGATGTCGAACCGACGATCTCCCTTGAGACCGGGACCAACCTCGAGAATGGTCGCTGTTTGGTCGTCGAGCAGCACATCGCCGGATCGCTCGCCGCGCTGATCGATGATCCGACCCCCGGAGAACAGGGTTGTGGTCATGCGGGTGCTCCTACTCGGGTGGTTGGGTCTGCTGGTGTCGTTGGGTCTGGTGGCGTCGATGGATCGGTCCGTCGCGGTGGATCCGGTGATCCGGCCGACTCGTCATCGAAGCGGCCAGGCCCGAGCAGGCGGAACAATACGGCCATGCGCACGGCGACACCGTTGGTGACCTGGTCGAGGATCACCGCCCGGGGGTCGTCGGCCACCTCGGCATCGACCTCGACGCCGCGATTCATCGGGCCAGGGTGCATGATCAGCGCGCGCCCGGACAATTGGGCGGCCCGTTCGACCGTCAGGCCGTAGAGCAGACGAAACTCCCGGTCACTCGGCAGGAGGGCGGGATTCATGCGTTCGTGCTGGATGCGAAGGAAGTAGGCAACATCGAGGTCGGCCAGGACGCGGTCGAGCCGGCGTTCCACCCGGACCGGCCAGTTCTCTATCCCCGGCGGCAACAACGTGCCGGGCGCAACCACAGTGACCTCAGCGCCGAGTTTGGTGAAGGCTGCGATGTTCGACCGAGCCACCCGGGAATGCTTGATGTCGCCACAGATCGCGATCCGCTTGCCCTCGAGGGAGCCGAGGTGTCGTCGAATGGTGAAGCAGTCCAGGAGCGCCTGGGTTGGGTGCTGGTGCCAGCCGTCCCCGGCGTTGACCACCGACACATCGGTCCACCCGGTGATCTGCAATGGTGCTCCGGAACTCGCGTGCCGGACGACGACCGCATCGATGCCCATGGCGGCGATCGTCTCGATGGTGTCGCGTAGCGACTCGCCCTTCTTGAGCGAGGACGATGCCGCCGCGAAGTTGACGACGTCGGCCGAGAGCCGGCGCGCGGCCAGGTCGAAACTCGTTCGCGTTCGGGTGGATTCCTCGAAGAAGGCGAGAACGACGGTTCGACCGCGCAACGCCGGAACCTTGGGGACGTCCCGCTTCTGGACCTCGGCGAAGTCCTCGGCCAGATCGAGCAGGTCCAACAACGCGTCGGCGTCGAGGTCATCGATGTCGAGGAGGTGCTTCATGGCTCAGTTCCGTTCCATCTCACCCAACTGGACGCCGTCCAGCGTGGCGTTGACCGCTTCGTCTCGCCGAGTCGGCAGGTTCTTGCCGACGTAGTCGGGCCGAATCGGGAGCTCGCGATGACCCCGGTCGACCATCACGGCCAACTGCACGGAACGAGGCCGCCCCTGGGCCATGAGGGCATCGAGCGCGGCGCGGATGGTGCGGCCGGTGAACAACACGTCATCAGCCAGCACGACGACCTTGCGTGAGATGTCGAAGGGAATTTCCGTCGACGCCTCGGGGAGAACCGGGCGAAGGTTGATGTCGTCTCGGTAGAACGCAACATCCAGGCGCCCGACCGGCACCGGTTGCTCGGGCTGCTCGATGTCGTTCAACGCCCGGGCGATCGCCTCGGCGAAGGGCACCCCGCCGGTCTGGAGTCCGATGACGACGACGTCCTGCGTACCTTCGTTCCGTTCGATGATCTCGTGCGCCATCCGACGAACAGCACGAGTGACCGCGTCGCGGTCCAGCACCTGGTTCCGGACAACAAAAACGCCCCCGTAAGGGGGCGTTCGGCGTCGTTCGCGTTCGGCCATGAACGTGCTCCTTCCCGTCCGGGCCTCACGGGACCCGCTTCACGGACAGGCGCACTCTACCGCCGCGCTCAGTAGATTCGGCTGCTGCTTTCGTCCGGGCTCCCGCCCCGAGCCTCGGCCAACGCCGCTCGGCTTCCGGCCAGCATGGCCAGCGAGTCGGAGGTGATGGTGAGCATCCGGAAGCCCTGATCGACGCGCTTGGCCGCCAGGGCCGAGGTCGTGTGGATGCCGGGGGTGATGCCCCGCTTCTTGCACCCGGCGACCACTGCGGCCAACGCGTCGTTGAAGCTCTGGTCGTCCTGATCCGACCCCGGCTGAAGTCCCAGACTGATGGACAGGTCCGACGGACCCACGTACACCGCGTCGACGCCGGGAACGTCGAGAATGGCATCGAGGTTGCGCAGCGCCTCGACGGTCTCGATCATCGGTACGCACACGATCTTGTCGTTCGCTTCGTTGAAGTAGTCGGCACCGAGCGCCATCGCGGCCCGGGCAGGCCCATAGCTACGAGCACCAGCGGGCGCATATCGACAGGCCGACACGGCCTGTCGGGCCTCGGCTTCGGAGTTGACCATCGGGATGATCACACCCATGGCTCCAGCGTCGAGCACCTTGCCGATGATCCCGGGCTCGTTCCACGGCACACGAACGGTCGGAGTCGCCTCTGCCCGCTGCATGGCCGACAAGCTCGCCAACGCGTTGTCGTAGTCGGACAGGCCGTGCTGGAGGTCGACGTTGATGTAGTCGAAGTCCAAGCCCCCAAGCAGCTCGGCCGCAATCCAGCTTCCCGTAGAGAGCCACAACCCGAGGGTGACCTCGCCGCGCTCCCAGGACAATTTCAGAGTGTTCTCACGCACGGTTCGACGCTACTCGATTCCTCAGGATCCCGCCCGCCTCAGGTACTCGTCGCTGGAGGCGAGGAACGCAGCCAGGCGCAGATCGTCGCCCGAAGCCAGCACGTCGGCCCAATAGGCCAGACCTGCAGCGTCGGGTTCACGTCCGAGGAAGGTGCGATAGAGCGCGATGACCCGCGTCTGGCGGCTCTCCGGCGATTGGTAGAAGCGGTAGGCCACGATGCCGGTGCCCACCCCGGCCGCCTCCCGACTC
>JAHECQ010000047.1 GCA_024641625.1 Acidimicrobiales bacterium
GGAGCTTCCGAGCAACGCTCGGTGCCCAGCCTGCGGGCTGGTACTGCCGTTATGGACCGTCGGTCAACACCCGACGCCTGCTCGTCGAGCACGGCGGCTTCGCCTACGACTCCGATGCCTACAACGACGACCTTCCTTACTGGAGCGACGTGGGAGGATCGCCGCACCTGGTGGTTCCGTACTCGCTCACCACCAACGATGCCAAGCTCTTCGACATGGCCACAAGGGACTGGTCCGACTACCTCTGCGACACCATTGACGTCCTACGCCGGGAGGGAGCCGATCGCCCGACGATGCTGTCGATCGGTCTTCACCCACGCATCGTCGGGCAGCCGGCCCGCTTCTCCGGACTCGAACGAGTGCTCGAACACGTCACCGGTCTGACCGACGTCTGGATGACCTCACGGCTGGCCATCGCCGAGCACTGGACTCGCACCCATCCGGCCGTGCGATGATGAAGCCGACGATCTCAGGAGGAAACGATGTCGAGTAACACTGGCAGGGTCTACGTGGTGACAGGAGCGGCCTCGGGTATCGGTCGGGCCGCAGTCGAGCGCCTGGTCGACGACGGCGCCTCGGTGGTGGCGGTGGACTTGACCGACGAGGGACTCGAGTGGACGCGACCGGTCGACCGGGTGGTGGCAGTTGCCGGCGACGTGACCTCCGAGGAGACCAACGAAGCCATGGTCGACGCGGCCATCGAACACTTCGGCGCGCTCCACGGTGTCTTCCTCAACGCCGGGGTGCCGGGGTTCGGGCTCATCGACCGGGCACCCATGGCCATGTTCGACAAGGTGATGGCCGTCAACGTTCGGGCAGTCGCCCTGGGCATGCGAGCAGCATTACCACGACTCCGAGAGGTCGACGGCGGCGCCATCGTGGTCACCGGATCGACCTCCGGCATCGCCGCTGACCCCGGCGGGTGGACGTACAACGCCAGCAAGGCCGCAGTCATCAACATGGCCAAGGCGGCGGCGCTCGACGTCGCCCATGAAGGCATCCGGGTGAATGCGGTGTGCCCGGGACCGACCAAGACCGGTATGACCCAGGCCATGCGAGACCGCGACGAGTCGGCCGACACCATGCGACGAGTGGTGCCCATGGCCCGGTGGGGCGAAGCTTCGGAATTGGCTGCCGCCGTGTCGTTCCTGCTCTCCCCCGACGCATCGTTCATCACCGGGGTCGCGCTTCCGGTCGATGGTGGCGTGACGGCCAACACCGGCCAATTCCCGACCTACGGCTCCCGCCACTAGCTCACGGTCGCCGGCTCCATGTCCCAGCTCTTGAGTTCGGGGAGGATCTCGGCCGCGAACAGCTTCATGCTCTCCTGCGCGGCCTGGAAGTCGATGCCGCCGAAGCGGAAGCAGGTTGCCAGCTCGAAGGGCCCGATCACCTCGTATCGATCGCGGAACCGCTGCAGGATCTGATCCGGTGTCCCGTAGGCATTGGAGGCCAGGAATCCCTTGACGTAACCCTCGAAACCGATCTTCTTCAGCAGCTCGGCCTGGCGACCGTAGCCTTCGTAACCTTCGATCTCCGCGAAGTGGTCGCTCATGAGCTCGTAATGCTCGAGGATGGTCGTGAGGTAGCGGGCCAGGTGTTCCTCGGCCACCGCCTTGGCATGGTCGGCGTCGGGGTGCACGTAACAGAAGTCGGCTGTCATCGGCGGAGGCGCCGGCACGCCATGCTCCTCCAGGAACAGCGCTCGATGCCGGTTGATCGACTCGAGGCGCTTCTCCCAGTTCGTCTCGGCGAACATGATCATGCGGCCACCGATCTTGGCGCACGAGGCCACCGAATCAGACGAGTTGGCGACGGCGTAGATCCGCCCGGCGAACGACTGCTCGGGGCGCGGCCGGATCTCGATGCGAGGTTGGACGTAGTAGGGGCCATCGCCCTCGATGAACCCGGTCTCCAGGGCATCGACGATCATCTGGGCCGACTCGTCGAACCGACCTCGGGACTCGTCCATCTCGATGTTCCGGAACGGTCGATACTCCCGTACCGACAGACCCCGGCCGAATCCCAACCGAACACGACCGTTCGAGAGATGGTCGAGCATCGAAACCTTCTCCGCCACTCGCAAGGGCTCGTTCCAGGGGAGGATGATCGCTGCAGTGCCGAGCCCGATGGTCTCGGTACAGCCTGCGAGGTAGGCCAGGAACTCCAAGTTGTCGGGACAGAACGAATAGTCGAAGAAGTGGTGCTCGACGGGCCACACCGCATCGAAACCCAAGCCCTCGGCCTGACGGGCCAGGGAAACTTCCTCGGCGTAGACCTGGCCGTCGGTGATGTTGTCCCATCCACCCGACGAGAAGATCAGCTGCAGTCCGACGTCCATGACGACTCCTCCATGTCGAGCTGCCCCGAACTCTGCGAACCGGTGGCAGCGCTGCCTGTGGTCTGTGACCTTAGTGAACGCGGCCAGTCCGCATACAACCCGCATGCGCCTGGGACCGACCCTGCCTCCGCTCGGTCGGCAGATTCGGTGCCGGAGACCGTTGCGGCCACAATGGCCGTGTAGGTAACCGTCTTCCCAACTGAGCAGCCGAGGTCCGCTTCATGAACAGGCCAGCCCAACCCACCGCCGCCCGACCAACACAACTGCACACGCTGGCCCAGGTCATCCGGTACCACGGCCGAACACGCCCAACTGCCTCTGTGATGCGCTTCGAGGGTCGATCACACACCTACGGCGAGTGGGACGAGGAGTCGAATCGCATCGCTCAGGGATTGTTGGCCGAAGGTGTCGTCGCCACAGAACGGGTCGCCTTCCTCGCCCACAACACCCCTGAGTACTTCCCGTTGCTGTTCGGAGCGGCCAAGATCAACGCGGTCACGCTGGCGGTCAATTGGCGCCTCGCACCTCTCGAGATGCAGTACATCCTCGATCACGCCGAGGTCGGTGTGTTGGTCATCGGGCCCGAGTTTCTCGGTCATCTCGCTCAGATGGACCTTCCACACCTACGCAAGGTCCTGGTGATCGGCCCGATCGATCAAGCCCAGGGACACGACACACTCCAGGAGTGGATGAGCCGCTTCCCGGCCACCGACCCCGGCGTCGAATCGACCCTCGACGACGTCTGCTACCAGCTCTACACCTCGGGGACCACCGGTCTGCCCAAGGGAGTCGACGTCAGCAACCGAGCACTGGTCCAACAGATGGTCAACCGCTGCGAGGTGTGGCAGTTCGACGCCGACAGCGTCAACCTGGTCTGCCTGCCGTTGTTCCACATCGCCGGCAGCGGCTGGGCGGTCGCCGGCATGTGGTGTGGCGCCGACTCGGTGCTGTTGCGAGACATCGACCCGGCGCAGATGATCGAGGTCATCGCCTCCGAGGGCGTCACCAACGCCATCATGGTGCCCGCCGTCATCCAGATGTTGTTGAACCATACGGGTGCAGCCACGGCCGACTTCTCTTCGTTCCGAAACATCGTCTACGGGGCAGCCCCCATCACCGAGGACGTGTTGGTGCGGGCGATGGAGACCTTCGGTTGCGATTTCGTCGCCGGCTACGGTCTGACCGAACACGCCACCGCCACCTACCTCCCGAGGGAGGATCACGATCCAGGGGGTCCCCGGGCACACCTGTTGCGCAGCGTCGGCAAGCCTGTTCCCGAGGTCGAGATCAAGATCGTGGACACCGCCACATTGGACGAGCTGCCCGACGGAGAGGTCGGCGAGGTGTGGCTCCGGGGGCCACAGGTCATGACCGGCTATGCCAAACGCCCCGAGGACACCGCCGCCGCTCTGCCTGGCGACGGATGGCTTCGAACCGGAGACGCCGGCTATCTCGAGGAGGGGTACCTCTTCCTCAAGGATCGGGTGAAGGACATGATCATCTCCGGCGGAGAGAACGTCTACCCCGCGGAGGTCGAGAACGCCCTCATGCCCCACCCCGAGATCCTCGACGTGGCCGTGATCGGCATCCCCGACGACAAATGGGGCGAAACCGTCAAGGCCATCGTCGTGGCCCGACCCGGCACGGACCCAGACCCGTCGGAAATCATCGACTTCTGCCGCAGCCGCCTCGCCCACTTCAAGTGTCCCACGTCGGTCGATTTCCTCGACGTCCTTCCACGGAACCCTTCGGGCAAGGTCCTCAAGACCGAGCTACGCGAACCCTATTGGGCGGGGCTCCAACGCCGAATCCATTGAGGTTGCGCTCCGCCGCCGCGTCCCGGCGTCCCATGATGCAGGACTTCGCAGCATCCACCGTCACAGCGGGCTTCGTGGCCGCCCTGGTGGGGCTGACGAGCGGCATCACCCTGATGTTCGAGGCGGCTCGATCGCTCGGGGCCGACGACGCTCAAGTCACCTCGTGGGTGTCGGCCCTGTGCTTCGGCATGGCCATCCTCACGATCGTGCCATCGGCCATTCTTCGAGTGCCGGTGATGGTCGCCTTCTCGGCACCCGGCGCCGCGATCCTGGCCACGTTGCGACCCGGGGACTTCAAGCTGTCCGAGGCAATCGGAGCCTTCATCGTGTGCGGTCTCATGATGGCCGTGGCCGGGTTCGCCCGGCTCTTCGAACGGGTCATGAACCGGATCCCTGTCGCATTGGTCAGCGCCTTGCTCGCTGGGGTGTTGGGCCGATTCGTGGTGAGCGGCTTTGCCGATGCCGCAACTGCTCCTTGGATCATCGTCCTGACCACGCTCACCTACATGGTCGTACGCCGCGCCGCCCCAAGGTACGCGATCATCGGGGTCCTGCTCTCGGGCGGATTGGTCGCGTTCGCGTCCGGCTCGCTGCAGACCGACGAACTCACCTTGTCGCCGGCGCGCCCGATCTACATGGCGCCCTCGTTCAGCATGTCGGCACTCGTGGGTATCGCGATCCCACTGTTCATCGTCACCATGGCCGGCCAGAACCTGCCGGGAGTGGCTGCACTGCGCAACGCGAACTACGACGCTCCCATATCCACGGTGATCGGGAGCACCGGCATCGGCACGATGATCCTTGCTCCCTTCGGCGGCTACGCCTTCAATCTCTCGGCAGTCTCGGCCCCGCTCTGTCTGGAAGCTCCGGCACACGAGGACCCCACCCGTCGCTACACCGCAGCCATCTCCAATGGTGGCTTCTACCTGATCGCCGGCTTGTTCGGCACCTCCATCACCGGCGTGCTGAACGCCGTCCCCGCCGAGTTGATCCACATCGTCGCCGCACTCGCACTCCTGCCCACGATCGGCAACACCCTCGCCACCGCGGTGCGCGAGGAAAAGCACCGCGAAGCGGCAATGTTCACGTTCGTCATCACCCTGTCGGGCGTGACCGTGGCCAAGGTTGGCTCCCCCTTCTGGGGCGCCTTGGCCGGTGTCATCGCCATGGCGATCTTCTCCACTGGCGCCTTCGATCGCTTCAATCGAAACGCCTGAAGCCCGTCTCCTGCGGTCCGTGGCATCGAAAGGTCCGGGCCGGCTGCGCCCACCGACGATCAGCCGTAGCCTCGACCCATGAGCAATCGAGCCCGGCGGGCCGCGACCAAGGCGCTCCGATCGACGCTGGGATTCGGGGCGGCGAAAGTGGCCTCGAACGACCGACTGATGCGCGTCGTCTACGATCTGGTCAACGAAGCGAACTTCACCGGCCTCTCCGAACACGAGGAGATGCTGAGCGACTCGGTGCGGGTCGACGCCTATCACCGCGGCATCGCCCGACACGTCAGGCCCGGCGACGTCGTGCTCGATCTCGGCACCGGGAGCGGCCTGCTCGCGTTCATGGCCAGCCGAGCTGGGGCAAGGAAGGTCTATGCCATCGAGCACTCCGACTTCATCGACGTCGCACGCGAGGTCGCTCGACTCAACCGTTTCACCAACATCGAATTCATCCAGACCAACAGTCGCGAGTTCCTTCCGCCCGAGCCGATCGACGTCGTGCTCCACGAGCAGATGGGCGACGAGCTCTTCAACGAGAACCTGTTGGAGAACGTGCTCGACCTCCGAGACCGCGCACTCCGTCCCGGCGGCCGGGTCCTGCCCGCCAGGTTCCGCCTCTTCCTCGAGCCGATCTCGATGCACGAGGCGATGCGGGTACGCCGATTCTGGAACATCGAATTGCCCGACGACATCGATCTCGGCGCCCTCGAGTCGTCGGTCATCGCCGCCCGTTTCGACACCGGACGCACCGAACACCTGTGGGCCCGTCCCGGATCGGTCGCCTCCACCCTCGCAGAACCCCGGCCGATTCTCGAATTCGACCTCGGAACGCTTCGCGGCAGCCAAGCCATTCCGACCGACTACGTCATCGAACGCACCGCATCACGCGACGCGGTGGTCGATGGCGCGTGCGTTTGGTTCGAGGCGGTGTTCGATGACGACATCGTGCTGTCGACCTCGCCGCTGTCGACCAACACCAGCTGGGGTAATCGCCTGTTCCGGCTCGACCTGGACGTCGTGGAACACCAGACATTGCGCCTGCATCTCCACATGGGCCAACTGGTCGAACCCTCGACGTGGAGTGTCGAGGTGCTCTGAGCCGCGCTCAGTCGGAAGTCGCTGCGACCGAGTCGCCCCGACTCGGCGGCGGCCCGGCGAAGCTGTCGAGGCGGATGCCCGAACCGAGGAGCTCGGCTCGCAGCATCCGGGCCATCTCCACGGCGCCCCTGCTGTCGCCGTGGACGCAAATCGAGTCGGCAGCGAGACGGATCGGCTCACCATCGAGCACCGGCATCAGACCACTCTCGAGAAACTCGAGGAGGCGGTCGGTCGCCTGGACCGAGTCGTGGATCAGTGCACCGGGTTGATCTCGGGGCACGAGCTGCCCATTCGACTGGTAGGCACGGTCGGCGAAGATCTCGGAGAAGACGGGGACTCCGGTGAGCCGGGCCACGCGTTCGAGCGCGGTACCCGAAATCGCAAGGATGGCCAGATCGTCACCGATGCTCAGAACGCTCTCGACGATCGCTCTCGCCACCTCGGTATCCCGAGCCGCCAGATTGGCGAGGGCACCGTGGGGTTTCACGTAGCGCACGCGAACGGGCACCAGGGCGGCGACCGCCTGGAGCGCGCCGATCTGTGCGGCCACCATGCGCCGAATCTGCGAGGACGTCATCGGGATGACTCGACGACCGAATCCCTCGCGGTCGTTGTAGCCGGGGTGGGCGCCGACGATGACGCCGTTGCGGGCTGCGACCGACAACGTCTGGAACATGATGTCCGGATCGCCGGCATGACCGCCACAGGCGATGTTCGCGCTGGAGACCAACGACAACATGGCTTCGTCGTCGCCCATGGGCCACGGGCCGAAGCTCTCGCCCAGGTCGGAATTCAGGTCGATCGTCCGCTCCATGGCTCCATCTTCGCTGGCCGAGTGCGTCCGGTCCACCTTCTGTTGCCCGACTGGCCGATCGTCCCGCTTCACATCGGTCTGTCAGACTGACGGCATGGGACTTCTCGCCTGGATCGTCATCGGACTGATCGCCGGGACGATCGGTCGGGTCATCGTCCGCCCGGGACGATCATTGGGCTGTCTGGGCACGGTGGCCGTCGGACTGGCTGGTTCGGTCGTCGGTGGCACGCTGGCCAATGTCGTGACGGGCGACGGAGTCGCCCTGGCCGCGAGCGGAGTCATCGGGTCCGCCCTCGGCGCCATCTTGATCCTTGCGCTGACCCGGCTCCAGGACTAGGCCAGGTCGATGCCGGCGTACCCGTCGGCTGCGGCATGGTTGATCATGGTCGTGTACCTGGGTGCTCCCCCGAAGTACGCCTGATACCGGATCTTTCCTTCTTGATGTCCGTTGACGTTGGAGTTGTAGCCCGTGAACCAGCCTTTACTCCGCCGGAAGAGCATCCGCTCATGGGCATCGACCACCTTGGCTACCCACTCCTCCTCGGCGTCGGGTCGGGCCTCGACCCGGGTGCAACCTCGATCGATGGCGTCCTCGAGAAGACCGGTCAGCCAATCGACGCCGGTTTCGATGGCACGGGGGAAGTTCGTCGATCCGGAGACACTCTGGGGACCGGCCACCATGAACATGTTGGGGAACCCGCTGACCAGTACTCCGAAGTAGGTACTGGGACCGTCCCGCCATTTGTCGGCCAGCGCCTGCCCATCGACACCACGAATCTCGATGCGGTCGTACCCTCCGGTGATGGCATCGAAACCAGTGGCGTAGACGACCAGGTCGAGATCATGGTGCGTCGCCGTGGTCTGGATCCCTGTCGCGGTGAACCGCTCGATCGGTGTCTCCGACAGGTCGACCAAGTGGACGTTGTCGCGGTTGTAGGCCTCGAAGTAGTTCGTCTCCAGCGGGAGGCGCTGCATGCCGAAGCCATGGTCTCGAGGAATGAGCTTCTCGGCCACGACAGGGTCGGCCACGCGTTGGCGAATGCGGTCGGCCACATAATCGGAGATCTCCCGGTTGGCTGCTTCATCGAAGTAGATCTCCATGAAATTGGCGGCCAGCAGGGCAAAGCCTGGCTGATCGTAGAGTTCGTCCCAGAAGGCACGTCGTTCCTCTGCCGTCAGACTCCAGAATCCACGCCGGTCGGGGACGTGCTCGAATCCGCCGGGCGAGTTGGCGCAGTTGGCAAAGATCTCGTCGTAGCGTCTCCGGATGGCGGCCATCTCGTCCTCGGTGATGGGCGCGTTGTTCAGCGGCGTGCTCCAGTTGGGCCTGCGTTGGAAGACTGTGAGCTCCCCGACCTGGTCGGCAATGGCGCTGATGACCTGGATGCCCGTCGCTCCCGTGCCGATCACACCGACTCGACGGCCGGCCAGGGGAACGGGCTCTTTCGGCCACCAGTACGTGTGGAAGGCGTCGCCTTCGAAGTCATCCATGCCTTCGTAGCTGGGCAGCGTCGGCATGGACAGCGGGCCGAGGCTGGTGATGACGAAGCGGGCGATGCAGGTGTCGCCATTCTGCAGATCGAGCCGCCAGACGCGTTCATCCTCGTTCCACGTCATGGCCTCGACACGGGCGTTGAACCTCATGTGGCGACGCAGGTCGAACTTTTCGGCCACGTAGTTCAAGTACCTCAGATTCTCCGGCTGAGCCGAGAACCGTTCGTTCCAGTGCCACTCGTCGAGCAGTTCCCTGGAGAAGGAGTAGCCATAGGTGTAGCTCTCGGAATCGAAGCGGGCTCCCGGGTACCGATTGCGATACCAGGTGCCGCCGAGGTCATCATCGGCCTCGAGCACGATCGCATCGATACCGAGATCGGTGAGACGCTTGATCTGGTAGATCCCGGACACGCCGGCACCCAGGACGACGACTTCATGCCGCTCGGTGCCGGGCGTACTCGGCAGGGACGTTGTTGTCATGGGCAACGGGGCATCGGACATCGCGGCATCGGACATCCGGCCACGGTACCCGCCTCGCCCGCCACCATTCCATCGGGCATGGCCCTGCCCATGACACCGATCGATCATGAGCCGGGCGGGCAACGGTTGACCTTGCGCTGTCGTTCGAACTGGATCATCCTCGAAACCAACACTCGCGCAGCGATCCCAGAGGCACCGTGAACCTGTTTTCGAACCGAAGGCGAGCAGCGGCGGCCGGGCCGCTACCCACCGAGCGTTTGCCACGCCGGCCGGCCGGCGAGCCGCTGGATCCGGCGCAGGTCGCATCACTCGCCCGTCCACGTGAGTCGAGTCGCGTCGGTACTCGCTCCTACGTTCACGTGCTGGGTCCGCTCGTCGAAGTGTTCAGTGCGTGTCGTAACGCCCCCGTTTCCGACACCGTCGCCGCGATGCCGTCGCCCGCCGCTGCGATCGACAATCTGAAGGGCTACTGCTACTTCCTCGATGCAGACGTTGTCGGCTTCTGTGAGATGCCGACCACCGCGTGGACGGGGGCAGCCCTGCCCGGCCACACGAGTGCCTTGGTAATCCTGGTCGCCCATCGACGGCCGATCAGGACCGGCGAACCCGGTTATGACTGGATCGCCGGTGCCCAACAGACCGCAGCCGATGTCCGGGCCATGGAGATCGCCACTGTGGTCGCCCGATATCTGGGCACCCTCGGCCACCAGGCCACAGCCCACACCTTCGGCGTCAGCGACGTCGACTGCGACCAGGTGGCCATGGCCGCCGGTGTCATCGAGGCCCGCAACGGGACGCTCTCCAACCCCCTGATCGATGGCGGTTATGGCCTGGCCGTGGTCACGACGAGCAACACCGGGATGCCGGTGGACCGGCCGCTGGCGCCCCGCTCGGCCCTGCAGCATGCAGGCATCGTCGCGGCCAACGCCTTCGGATTCGGGGGGACACGTCCGGCACTCAAAGCGTTGAACGGCCAGCATCGGCCGTGGCATCTCGGCCGGTACCCGATGGAGAAGGTCCGCCGAGTGGACGAACCGACCACGCTGATCATCCCTGAGGAGATCAAACGGGTTCCGGCCCGACACAACTTCTTCGTTCGCGCCGCCGCTGGGGACCTGGGCTCCCGACCGCAGACAGAGGTGGCTCGCTTCATCCCCAAGGCACCTCACGGCATGGCATCGCAGGAAATGTTACGACGCCTCGTGCCCCTCCAGAACGGGAAGACGGCACCGGACAAGGCGCCCGACACGGCTGATCCCGACCACAACACGTTGGCGCTCAAGGCCCTCGGTCACTTCCTCGGTGCCGACATGACCGGGGTCTGTCGCGCCCCCGAGTACGCCTGGTACTCGCATCGGGCCGACGGCACCGCCATCGAACCCGAACACGCCAACGCTGTCGTCTTCGTCCTCGACCAAGGGTTCGAGACCATGGAGGGCGCGTCGGGAGATGACTGGATCAGTGGCGCCCAGTCGATGCGGGCCTATCTTCGGGCGTCGCTGATCGCCTGCACCATGGCTGCCCACATCCGGAGCCTCGGCTGGGAGGCGAAGGCCCACACGGCAGCCCAGGACGAGGTCAACCACATTCCACTGTTGCTGGCCGCCGGCATCGGTGAGCTGTCGCGGATCGGTGAGCTGGTCCTCAACCCGTTCGTCGGACCCCGCTTCAAGTCGGGTGTGGTCACCACCAACATGCCGATCACGCCCGACCGACCGATCGACTTCGGTCTCCAGGATTTCTGCACGAAGTGCAACAAATGCGCACGGGAATGCCCGGCCGGCGCGATCCGCTTCGAGGGCAAGGTCATGTTCAACGGCTACGAGATGTGGAAACCCGACGTCGATCGGTGCGCCCGCTACCGCATCACCAACATGCGGGGATCGGCTTGTGGACGCTGCATGAAGACATGTCCGTACAACACCGAGGGCGTGCTGGCGGAACGACCGTTCCAGTGGGCAGCCATCAGGCTGCCTTGGGCTCGATCGGCGATCGCCCGCCTCGACGACAAGCTGAACCGCGGCTCCATCAATCCGGTCAAGAAGTGGTGGGTCGACATCGAGATGATCGACGGCACCCCGGTAGCACCGCTCA
Source organism: Acidimicrobiales bacterium (assembly GCA_024641625.1). Classification (GTDB taxonomy): domain Bacteria; phylum Actinomycetota; class Acidimicrobiia; order Acidimicrobiales; family SZUA-35; genus JAHECQ01. Next base: position 11,356 of record JAHECQ010000047.1, read on the forward strand.
AGGGGGCCAACACCCGCGAGCTCAGCTTCGACAAGAAAGCCCGGGAGACCGCCGGGTTTGCCTTCTTCCCGCCCGACCTCGCCCCACCTGGGCCCGATGGGATGGTGCCGTTTCCTCTCGACCGCCAAGCCGGTATCGATGCCGCCAACGCTGCGGAACTTCCCGACGAGGCCCGACGGCGCATCGCCGCCCTCGCGAGTTCCACGAATCGCAGTTGGCCCACTGCGTCCCGGACACCATGACCCGCGAGCAGTTGCCGCGGTGGCCGGCGTTGCCACCGTCAGGGCCGGTCGGCGACAGGGCCGGTCGGAGTGGGCCAGTCACGGTGGGTCGGTCGCGATGGGCCGACGGTTGGAGGCCGGCGCCGGCAGCGACGCCGAGTCCGACTCCACGGGTGCGTCCTGCAGTCGGCGTGTAGGGTTCGGTCCCCAAGAACAGAAGGGAGGGCCAGGTGCCCTCAGGCTTCCAGCTCGCCCAGCGTCAGGCTCAGGCCTACGAGTCGTTCACTCGTACCTTCATGGAAGGCTCGGCGCAGCTCTTGGCCGAGGGCACATCCATCGCCGCCGGCGACGTCGTGCTCGATCTTGCGTGTGGGACGGGTTTGGTGGCCCGCCACGTTGTTCCGTTGGTGGTGCCGGGCGGTCGAGTGGTTGGTGCCGACGTGAACGGCGCGATGTTGGAGATTGCCCGCAACGCAGTAGCCGGCGAGGTGGAATGGGTAGAGGCTCCGTGCGATGCGTTGCCCTTCGAGGACGAAACGTTCACCCATGCGATCTGCCAGCAGGGTTTTCAGTTCTTCCCCGATCCGATCGCAGCGATGTCCGAGGCCAAACGAGTGCTCTGCTGCGGTGGCGTGCTGGTGGCAACGGTATGGGCAACGCCGGGCCACAACCCCTACATCGAGAACCAGCTCCAGCTCCTTGCGGCCGTGGACCCTTCGCTGTCGGATTCGGTGGCCCGGTCGACACCCCCGAATGCCGATGAGTTCCTGCTCTCGGCGGCCAGGTCGGCCGGATTCAGCGACGTCGCCGTCAGCTTGCTCGAGCACACCGTGGAGATCGCCGACTTCAATCCCTGGTTCCTTGCCCAGACCGGCGGTACGCCTTGGGGGCCGACCCTTGCCACCCTGACTGACGACGGGCGTCGGGAACTGGCCGACAAGATGGCGGCCAGGATCAGCGAGTACTCGACACCGGGGGTCGGTCATCGCATCCCGTTCAGGTCCTATCGCCTCGAGGCACGTCGGCCCGACTGACCGACCAGGCCCCGGGGCAGCGGGAGAACGGGCGAAGTGCACGAGCTCCCATCACACTCGAAGGGCGAAATGGCCCGGCATCATGCCGAGCCGGAGAGTTCATCCGGCGGTGTGTCACCCGCGGTCGACGCCTCGTCCGTCTTCTCACTATCCGATGGAGGAGGAGTGACGTGACGAGAGATGGTAGTCGGACGATGATGGCAGGGGCGATGCTCGGCTGGGTCGGCGTGGTTGTGTACGGGGTCTGGGAGATCGTGGGCGAGGAAGCCGGGGACGGATGGGAGCGGCCCTATCTGCTGTTCTCGCTGTCGCTCCTGCTCGCTGTGGCCCTCACCATCGCCGTGACCTGGGGGGCCACCCGGACCTCCCGGCGCCAGGCATGGCGCAAGGTGGGCCTCGGCGTCGGCGCGATCGCCGTCGTCAGCTCGTTGGTGGCTTGGGCCCTACCGCTGTGGGCGACGCTGTTGGCAATCAGCTGCGCCGCGTCAGCCGTCGGTGCCCCGCGCGGGGTTCGCCACGCCCTGACAACGCTGACCGCAGCTCAACTCGTTGGGATGGCGGTCATGTTCGGTGCGATCGAGGCGAAGGTCGGCACCCAGGACGGCTACGGCGACTACCCAGCGGCCTTCGGTCTGGGCACCGTCGTCTTGGCAGCCGGATCCGTGCTCGGACTGGCCATGCTCGCTCGAGCGGTCGGCTCCACACAATCGAAACCGACGATGACCCTCAGTCGCGAAGCCCCGGCGACGGTCTGAGGCTTCTCGACGGTGATCGGCCCGGCGGCGGCGCCGTGTCGGTTGAGCGAGACTCGGGAGATGCAGGGAGGGCGCGACGGTTGAGTGGTCAGATCCTGATGCGGTCATCGCCGCCATGTACCGGGAACATGCGCGCTCGCTCATCGGTCTGGCTCGACTGTTCGTCGATCACCGCGATGCGGCCGAGGACGTCGTCCAGGAGGCGTTCATCCGCCTCTCACGCTCGCTGCATCGCATCAACGATCCGACCAAAGCCGTTGCCTACCTGCGTTCGATCGTGTTGAACCTGGCGCGCGACCACAACCGACGGGGTCTGCTTTCGCTGAAGCACGCGTCACCGGCCGTCGACCTCGACCCGGTCGGCGTCGATGAAACCATTGCCACGCGCGACGATCATCAACTACTGATCACCGCGCTGCGGGGTCTCCCTCGCCGTCAACGCGACTGCCTCGCGCTCCACTATCTGCTCGAATTGCCGGTCGCCGATATCGCCGACACGCTCGCGTTGTCCCCGAACTCGGTCAAGACCCACCTCAAACGCGGCCTCGCCTCCCTGCGACAGGTACCGGACCTCACGGCGCTGCAGGAGGGGAATCGATGACCAGCCGAATCGAACGCCTCCTGAGCGAGGCCCTGCACGAAGCCGGCACGCACGTCGAGGAATCCCCGGACCTCTTCGCTCGCATCCGGTCCGGCATCGACGCCGACCGACGACGGCGATGTCATCGACGCCGAGCACTGATCGCGGCTGCAACGGCGGCGACATCATTCGGGGTCGCGCTCACCGCCCTCGTTTACCAACAAGGAGAACCTCACATGGACTGGTGGATACTCGAACTGGCGGCCTTCGTCGTTCTGGTGGCAATCGCGTTGATCCTCGGGCCGTTCATCAAACGGTTCGGCCGCAGCTATGCCGCGGATGTGTTCCGATCCAATCCGTCGACCGGCAAGAGCTTCATCGTGCTCACCGACTTCGCCTACTACCTGATCTTCTCGGCCTACATCCTGTTCACGACAACCATTGACAAGCCGATCAAGTGGACCTCCGAAGTCGGTGCGAACCAGGTCGAACACACCATTGTCCGCATCGGCGGCATCCTGTTGATCGTCGGCCTCCTCCATGGCATCAACCTGTTGGTACTCCCGGTCATCGGACGACTCCTCACGCTCAATCGTCGACTCGACCAGCAAATGCGCGAGGTCTCCACCCGCGACCTCGGCGATCGAGACTTCGACCAGCCCCAAGCCGGCGATCAGGACTGATCGCTTCCGGACACACGCAGCGAACGCCAACGACGCCGGTGACGTCGTTGCCCATGGTCGGCTACCGCCCCGAGCCCGAGAACGCGATGAGGAAGAACAGGATCACAACGCTTCCG
>JAHECQ010000413.1 GCA_024641625.1 Acidimicrobiales bacterium
AAGGTTCTCACGGGCGAACGCCACACACGACGCCACGCTTCCCGGATTGGATCGGTCGGCGATCAGGTGCTGCAGGACCGCCTCTTCACCTCCGTCGTCTGCCTCACCGAGCTCGACGACGCTCCCGGCAATGGACGCCAGAGGATCCCACCGCACCCGGGTCAGTCCCGGTTGATCGATGGCGAGCTCCTGATAGGCCCGAATGACCCTGGCGGTGTCCTCGGCTCGCTCGATGTAACGCGCCCCCCAGTACAGGCGGTCGGCGACCCTCGACAACAGGGCCATCAGATGCCCCCACCGCTCGGGCCGCCGTTGGTGTAGCCGTCAACGATCCAGGTGTCCTTGGACCCGCCCCCTTGAGAGGAGTTCACGATCAGCGAGCCCTCGGCCAACGCAACGCGCGTCAACCCTCCCGGGGTGACATAGCTGTGTCGGCCCGTGAGAATGAACGGTCGGAGATCGACGTGTCGCCCCTCAACACCGTCGGCCACCAGGGTCGGAACGGTCGACAGCGAGAGGATGGGTTGGGCGACCCAGTTCCTGGGATCGGCCTCGATGGCATCGACGGCCCGGTCGAGCTCGGCTCGCGATGCCCGGTTGCCGATGAGGATCCCGTAGCCGCCCGACTCGTTGGCCGGCTTCACCACCAGATCGCCGATGTTGGCGATGACATGGGCTCGCTCGTCGTCGTACATCGTGCGATAGGTGGGAACGTTGGGAATCTTGGGTTCCTCACCCAGGTAGTACCGGATCAGGTCGGGCACCCACGCGTAGACGACCTTGTCATCGGCGACACCGGCTCCGGGCGCGTTGGCCAGACCGACATTGCCGGCCCTCCATGCCCGCATCAGCCCTGGGACCCCGAGCATCGACTCCGGATTGAAGGCCTCGGGATCGAGGAACTGATCGTCGATCCTGCGATAGATGACATGGACGGGTTCGAGGCCACTGATCGTCTTCATGTACACGCAATTGTCGTCACCCACCACGAGGTCTTCACCCTCGACCAACTCGGCACCCATCCGCTGGGCCAGGAACGAGTGCTCGAAATAGGCCGAGTTGTAGATCCCCGGGGTGAGCACTGCGACCTGCGGGTCGCTCACCGTGTCGGGGGCCAACGAGGACAAGAGGCGTTTGAGCTCGTCGGTGTAGCCATCGACCGGGCGGATCAGCTGATGTCTGAACAACTCGCCGAAGGCCCGCTTGGCCACGGCACGGTTCTCGATCACGTAGCTGACCCCCGATGGAACGCGGAGGTTGTCCTCCAGGACGTACATCTGACCGTCATCGTCTCTGACGAGATCGGAGCCACAGATGTGGGCCCAGACCCCGAACTTCGGCTGGACGCCACGACATTGCGGACGATAGTTCACCGATCCCTCGAGCAACTCCGCAGGGAACACACCATCGGCGATGACCTGCTGGTCGTTGTACAGATCGTCGATGAACCGATTCAGCGCTCGCAACCGCTGCGACAGGCCGGCACTGATCGCGTCCCACTCCGAACCGGGGATGACCCTGGGGATGATGTCGAAGGGCCAGGCCCGATCGATGTTGAGCCCATCGGAATAGATGGTGAAGGTGATGCCCGCGGCCTTGATGTCCAATTCGACCGCCTGTTGACGTTCACGCAGCCGATCGAGACCGAGCGCGTCGAGCGCCTCCATCAACGCAGCTGCATGAGGCCTCGGACGGCCGTCATCGGCCAGCAACTCGTCCATGGCCCGACGCTAGTACCACCGCACCCATCGCCTGTCAGAAAGCGTTCATGACTTCACATGTTCGTCGCCCTGGTTCACAGTGACGTAACGTCATGCCATGCGTACGGTCGAGTTGGATCCACACCGATCCCCCACCCTCGTGGCAGACGTCTATGCACCGGGGTCTGGAGGCGCCTCCAAACGAACGGCGATCCTGTTTCTCCACGGGGGCGCCTGGCGCGTTGGCAGCCGTTCGATGATGCGGATTCGGGCCGAGGAGCTCAGTGGCCACGGCTTCGTCTGCATCGCCGCCCAATACCGACTCCTGGGCGAGGCACCTTGGCCGGCGCAGCTCGACGATTGCCGCTCCTGGATCCGTTGGATACGCCGGCACGCTTCCGAACTCGAGGTCGAGGCCGATCGCATCGCCGTGCTCGGCTGCAGCGCCGGCGGCCATCTTGCGCTGCTGGCGGCCGCGCTGGGGAGCCCGGAGGACGACTCGTGGGTCGATGCGGTGATCGCCATGTATCCCCCGACCGAGCTGGCCGGGGGAACTGCGGCGATGTTGCTCGGCGAGGCGGCCTCGGCCGAAGATGCCCGGTCCGTCAGTCCCCTCCATCAGGTGTCCGCTGGATTTCCTCCCACGATGCTCGTACACGGCCTGGCCGATGACCGTGTCCCTCCTGAGATGTCGCAGGCCATGCACGAGGAGCTACTGGCCTGTGGCGTACCGAGCGAACTCCACCTGTTCGACGGCCAAGTCCACGAATTCGATGCTGCGCCCTCCTACGCAGCCGTCGTCCAGCACCTGGCCGCAGTGTTCCTCGATCGACGCCTCGTCGACCCCGAGCGTTTCGACGCCGAGCAGACCAGCCACAATCCGATCCTCGGGCCGCCGTCATCCGACGGCCGCTGACCCTGCCGCAGCACCGGCTTCAGGACCCGAAACCCGTGGGGGAGCGAATCCCTCGCCGAGGCCTGCGCAATCGGGATGGCCACACATCCAGTACCGTTGAGGGAGTATGACCCGTCGACCGTTGCGGTTGCTCCACACCTCTGATGTCCACATCGACGGCTATGGCGTCGGCCACCGCGATGCACCCCACGCCACGGTGTGTCTCTGTCCGCTGCATGGCATCGAACGTCTCGCCGTCGAGCACGCGGTCGACGGGGTGCTGGTGGTCGGCGACCTCTTCGATCACGCCCGCATCGACGAAGCAGCCATGCAGCAGGTCTATGAGATCCTCCATCGCCTGCCGGGCCAGTGTGTCGTGATGGTGGGCAACCACGACGTTCACGACGACCGCTCGATCTATCACCGCCACCGGCACGTTGTCGACGGCACCGACGTCGTGCTGCTCGACGAGCATGCCGGTTCCGAGCTCCGCCTGTTCGACGGGTCGATTCACGTCTGGGGCCGGGCGATGGACGAGCATTCGCCGGCATTTCGGCCCCTGGCCGGCGTGGCGTCGCACCCGGGAGACGCCTGGTATCTGGTGATGGGCCATGGCCACTACGTCGACGACCCCGACGGATCCCACCGGTCGTCCCTGATCACCCCTGACGACATTCTCGCCACCACGGCCGACTATGTCGCGCTCGGCCACTGGCATGTCACCACCGATGTGTCCCAGGGCGAGGTCACTGCGTGGTACTCGGGCGCCCCGTCGGGCTCACCGGGAGGTCGGGCCTTGATCGTCGACCTTCACCCCGACCTCGGCGTCACGGTCACCCCGGTGGATGTCCCGCTCGACCCATCGGGCTGCGGTCAGCCCTGATCCGAGCCCGCCTGGTGCGCTCGATCGGTTCGTTTTCCCCGATACACCCGCATGTCGATGGCCCTCCACACCTCGGGGGTCACCTTGATCAGCAGTCGAGGCTCGGTCCTCATGTTGGCCACGAAGGCCTCTACCGCCGCTGCCTTCGTCGGGTCACCACGCCCGATGTACTTGTACGCCAAGGTGCTCGACATGGGCCAGATGTCGACCAGGTCGGGGTCGAGCACCTCGGCAGTCCCGTCGATTCCGATGTGTCCGGCCACCGGCTCCATGGCCTCGATGCAGATGGACACCCGCGGATCTCGCCGAATCTGTCGACACCACACCCGGCCGACGGTCCCCGTGAGCCAGACGTGCGAGCCGTCCCAGTGGAACCAGACCGGCACGGTGTAGGGCCGACCGTCCTG